>NZ_FOEB01000030.1:0-65862 GCF_900110515.1 Methylobacterium sp. ap11
AGGTAGTGCGCGAGCGGGTCGACGCCGGCCGCCTTCACGTCCGGGTTGCGGGCGAGGTAGAGCTCGTTGTCGAAGGCGGCGGAGGGGTCGCGGCCCTCCTTCCAGCCCGCCTGGTCGTACTGCTCGAGCGGGTTCTGGCCCGAGGCGCGCACCGCCTGGTTGGCGGCGAGGTAGCCGGTGGTGGAGAACAGCGCGTTGGGGTCGCGGCCCTCCTTCCAGCCGTAGAGGGCGTAGTGCGCGTCGGCGTCCTGGCCGGCGGCGAGGACGTCCTTGTTGGCGGCGAGGTAGAACAGGTCGTCGACGAGGGGCGCGCCGTCGCCGGTGACGATGGTGGCGTCGGTGAACTGGTAGCGCTCGAAGCCGGCGACGCGGTCGCGGCCCTCGGGCCCGGCGATCAGCGTGTAGGCGCCGTCGCGGGTGACGGTGGCGTCGGCGAGCCTCGAGCCGAACACCAGGGTGTCGTCGCCGGCGCCACCGCTGATGATGTCGTCGTAGGGCGTGCCGGTCAGCGTGTCGTTGCCGTCGGTGCCGGTGCGCACGACGCCGCGGGCCAGCACCGTGTCGCCGCGGGTGGCGAGGTTCTGGATCCGGGTGTCGCCGGCCGGATTGGTGTCGGCGGTGCCGTAGGGCGTCGAGGCGTGGAAGGCGCGCAGGTACTCGGCCATCGCGTCCTGCTCGGTGCCCTGCGCGGCGAAGGTCGCGGTGTTCGGCAGCGAGCGGCCGGGCGTGGCGGAGGCGAGCGCCACCTTGTTCTCGCCGTAGGCCGGGAAGGGATAGTTGTCGCCGCCCAAGCCCGGCGCGGTGGAGGTGCCGGTCGCCAGGAAGTCGAGGGTGACCGTGCGGATGCCGCGGTTCGGGTCGCCGACGATCTGGCCGTTCTGGACCAGGGTGTCGGTGATCCGGCCGTTCTCGTCGACGATCGCGGCGTTGAGGATCCGCTGGCCCTCGCGGGTGACGGTGCCGTTGGCGTCGAGGGTCTGGGCGGTCTTGCCGGCGTCGAACGAGAAGCTCAGGCCCCCGATCTGCGGGAACTGCCCGGGGGTCGCGCCCGAGGCGGTGGCCGAGACCGCGTGCTCCAGGATCCGCTTCATCTCCAGCGCCGAGACCGTGGTGACGGCGAGCGCGTTGTTGAAGCGCAGCGAGTTCGTGACGTCGAGCTGCGAGATGTCGCCCGATTGCTTGCCCGCGGAGGGGTTCGCCGCCGGGGGCAATTCGGCGGTGCCGCCGCCCGCGGTCGAGAACGAGCCGATCGAGTCGCGGATGCCGCCGCCGTTCTTGATCGAGACCGCGACCGACGCATCGTACTGCTTGGCGTACCAGAGGTTGGCGTCGGCGGAGAGGTCGCCGAGGTTGGTCTCCTCGGTGCGGACCTCGCCGCGGCGCCCCTCGAGGTAGACGCTGGTGCGGCCCAGGATGTTGCCGTCCTGCTGGCGGATGATGTCGGCGACGCCGGCGGTCTCCTGGATGCCGTCGTTGTTGACGTCGAGGCCCTCGATCACTTCCCTGACGAGGAAGCCCTTGGTGCCGGGCGCGAAGGCCGCCTGGGTCGAGCCCCAGAGCTGCGCCACGCTGGTGTCGTCGACCGCGACCGCGCCCGAGTTCTGCGGCGTGATCGAGTCGCGGATGATGGTGCCCTTGTCGTCGAAGGTGACGGTCAGGCGGCCGACATACGAGTACTCGGAGGCGGTGTTGACCAGCGCCAGGGTCTGGCCCGAGGCGTTGGTGAAGAATTGCGGGTAGGCGCCGCCCGAGACGTCGCCCGGCAGCAGCCGGTCGTTCGAGTCGGAGAGCAGGGTGTGCGAGCCGCCGCCGATCAGCACGTCGACGTTGCGCAGGAGCGGGGCCAGCGCCTGCTCGTTCGACAGCTGCTGCAGGTGGGTGCCGACGATGACCTTGTTGAGGCCCGGGTTGGCGGCGAGCACCCGGTCGACCTCGGCGTTGATCTGCTGGGCGAGCAGCGCGATCTCGTCGCGGCCGGTGAAACCGTCGAGCGTGACGTTGCCGAGCGTGGTCAGCAGCGGCTCGAGCTGGGTGGTGGCGCCGATGAAGGCGATCTTCTCGCCGTTCTCGGTGATGACCACCGACTTGGCGATCTTGTCGGCGCCGGTGCCGGTCTGGGTCGAGGTCGGGCCGGTCGCGGCGAAGGTCGCGGCGTCGCCGTCCTTGTGGACGAGGCCGGACAGCGCCGATTCCCGCGAAAAATTCAGGTTGGTCGAGAGGTAGGGAAATTGCGACCCGACCCAGGTGTCGTCGGAAGCCCCCGGGCTCGATCCGAGATTGGCGCCGATGATGTTGGCGACCTCGTTGGGCCCTGAATCGAACTCGTGGTTGCCGAACACCGCGGCCTGGACGCCGATGACGTTCTGGATCGTGATGTCGGCCCGGCCCGGCGAGGCGGTGAGCTTGCCGTAGGCGTTGGCGCCCGACAGCCCGTAGAGCTGGTTGTAGACGCCGTTATAGGTCGCGTTCAGCTGCGGGTCGGCGCCGGCGATGAAGAACGGGCTCGGGATCCAGCCGTCGCCGGTCGAGAGGGTGATCGAGTTCGGGGTCGAATCCTCGAGCTTGTCGACGATCGCCGCGAAGTTCGGCGCCCGCTGGGTCGCCAGGAGGCCGGCCTCCCAGTCGGAGGCGTGCAGGATCTGGAGCGTGTAGGTCATCGGGGCGGCCTGCTGGGTGGTGAAGTCGAGCTGGTCCTGGGCGAGGCCCGCGAAGGCGTTGCCGGCCGTGTCGGTGACCGCACCCTTCGGCACGATCACGTCGTAGGCGGTGCCCGCCTTGAGGTCGGCGCTCGGGTCGATCGTCACGGTGTCGCCCGAGATCGCGACCTGGGCGGCGTCGGAGACCGCGATCGTGCGGGTGTCGCCCGCCCCGTCGGTGATCGTGATCGAACCGGTGCCGGCCTTCACCGCCTCGCTGAAGCGCAGGGTGATGGTGGCGCCCGTCGCCACGCCGGTGGCGTTGTCGGCGGGCGTGGCGGTGAGGAGCGTCGGGGCGGTCCGGTCGAGCTTGAGGCCGACCAGCACCGGGTCGTGGTCGGATTCGCGCGCCGCGACGCGGCCGTCGAAGTACGAGGGCGAGCGGCCGAAATCGAGGTTGTAGTCGATCGCGTCCGCCTCGTCGGCGTTGACGTGCCACTCGGTCACGCCGGTCACCTGGCCGTCGAGGCTCGGGGTGGCGAAGGCGTGGTCGAGGGCGCCGTAGGCCCCGTCGAAGACGTAGGAATACGGGTCGGCGAGGTGGTCCTCGGCGAGGTTGGTGAAGCCCCCGGCCTTGATCGTGTCGAGGGCGTCCTCCTTGAGGTAGGCGTTGAAGTCGCCGAGCAGGATGACGTCGGAATCCTGCGTGCCGGTCGGCTTCGTCGCCACCCACTCGGTCAGCGCCCTGGCGGCGAGCTCGCGCTGCTGCTGCCAGTTGCCCTGGCCGTCGCCCTGGTCGGCATCCGCGCCGGTGCCGGTGCCGCTCTTCGACTTCAGGTGGTTGATGACCGCGGTGAAATCCTCACCGCTGGCGATCTCGTGGAAGGTCACCGCGAGGGATGCGCGGCTGGTGTTCACCCCGTTGAACAGGTGGCCGGTCGTGCTCTGCTGGAGCAGGGCGGGGTCGATCCGCGCCACGTCCGCATCGTCGAGCTTCTCGATCGTGGTATGGAGCGCGACGCCGACCTTGCCCGGCTTGTAGATGAAGCCGACCGCGATGGCGTCGCCGCCGAGGAACTGGCCCTGGTCGAGCTGGCTGCCGGGGTTCACGTACGCGTAGGTGCCGGCCCCGGCCCGGGCGTTGAGCTGGCCCACCAGGTATTCGAGCGCGTTGCCCGGGTTGCCGGGCTGGAACTGGTTCTCCAGCTCGGTGAGGCCTAGCACGTCGGCGCCGGTGCCGATCAGCGTGGTGACGAGCTTCTCGGTCTGGCGTGCCAGCTCCTCGCTCGTGTTGGCGCCCCGCGGCTGCTGGCCGATCGCCGTCGTCGCGCTCGCCGTGCCGGCGAGCGTCGTGAAGTAGTTGAGGACGTTGAGGCTGCCGACCTTGAGCGTGCCGCCGACCGCGTCCGGCGCGCTCGGGCGCGGATTGGTCTTGGTGACGCCGTTCGCGCCGTCCTCGATCGACCGGACCCGGAAGGCGCCGGTCGGGCCGAAGCCCAGCGTGCCGGTGAGCCCGGTGATCGTGTCGCCCATCCGCGGGGCGGTGGCGGTGGAATAGGTCGGGCCGAACCCGTCGAGGGTCTCGATCGGCAGGTTCTGGCTGTTCGAGCCGTCGTCGTAGGTGATCGAGCGCGCCGCGGTCTGGGCGAGATAGGCGGCGTAGCCGGCCGCATTCGGCTCGAATGCGTTGGTGTAGGTCTCGGGCCGGCCGCCCGCCGCGAGGCGGATCTCGTTGAAGCGGTCGAGGTTGAACTGCTCCGAGATCGTGAGGGTCTGGGGGAAGCGGACCAGCATCCCCTCGTAGCGTTCGAGGTCCGGCTGGGCCGTCGTGCCGGTGCCCACCACGCCCGCCGTCGGCAGGCCGACATCGACCGCCTGCGCCTTGACCTCGGCGGCCGAGAGCGCGCCGGCCTGGACGACCTGGATGCCCGAGGCGGCGTTCACCGTGAGCTGCGTCTCGCCGTTGAACTCGGTGACCGTGCCGGTGACCCGGACCCGGTCGCCCTCGGTCACGTCGACGAGGCGGTTGCCGGTGCCCTCGTAGACGAACAGGCCCTCGGAGGTCAGCGGGTTCGAATCCTGGTCGGCCTTCTCCTCCTGCAGGTAGAAGCCGCCGAGGTTGCGCTTTGCATCCGCGTCGCCGTTCTGGAAGTCGCCGACGACGATCGCCTCGACCGTGACGGTCCGGCCGACGAGCGGGCTGGCGCTGCCGGTGCCCTGGACCGCCGAGATCAGGGTCACGTCGTCGTTGACGATGGTACCGGTGGCGGTGGCGTTGGCGGCCGCCACCGAAGCGGTGAGGCCGGCCTGGCTCGTGCTGGCGCCGGTGAGCTTGAGCGCGAAGGTCTCGCTCGGCTCCGGCGTCGCGTCGCCCTGGACGATGACGGTGACCAGAGCCGAGGCGGCGCCCGCCGGGATCGTGCCGGTGACGGCGAGCGGCAGGGCCGGGCTGCCGGCGAAGTCGGCGGAATTGGCCGGGTTCGTGCCGGAGCCCGAGAGCTCGGCCGTAAAGGCGACGGTGCCCAGCGTGCCGTTCGAGCGCTGGACCGTGAAGCTGAAGGTCGTGGTGCCGCTATCGCCCTCGGGCCGGCTGACGCTCAGCGAATCGGGCGAAAAGGAGATCTCCTGCGTCGCGCCCCGGGGCAGGGCGGCGTACAGGGTGGCGCCGCCATTCGCCACCTCGTTGGCCGAGACCACGAGGTTGGTGCCGGTCGGGTTGCGGTCGGCCGGGATGAAGGTCAGCACCTCCGGGCCGAGATCGGCCGGCGAACCGGCGAGCGGCGGCACGTAGGACACGTAGTTGGCGTTCGCCGGGTCGGTCACGTCGTAGACCAGGATGCCGCTCTGGCGCTCCAGGCCGACGAAGGCGTAGGTCCGGCCGTTCACCGTGCCGACGGTGATGCCCTCGGGCTCCGGCCCCTTGTTGTCGGAGCGGTCGTCGGGGGTGGCGGCGACGGTCTGGTCGTTGTTGAACCGCTCCGGCGCGATCTGGGCGAAGATCTTTTCGAACTCGCCGCCGGTCTCGCGCACCTTGGTGATCGTGCCGTCGGCGTTCTGGCGGAAGATCGAGATGCCGCGGCCGCCCAGCGTATTGAGCTGGTCGATCACCCCGTCGCCGTCGGTGTCGCCTTTGCGCAGGAGCACGTTGAGCCGGGCATAGGCCGGATCGGATTTCAGCGCCTGGAGCGCCGGGGTGAGGCGGGCATTCGGCACCGCGCTCAGGCGCGCGACGTCGTTGGCGTCGTCGGCGCCGCCGATGACCCGCTGGTCGCCCTCGTTGGCGGTGACGAAGTAGGTCGCGCCGCCGGTGGTGAACGACGCGACGCTGTCGGGCTGGAGCAGGCCGAGGATCGGGGTGCCGGCGGGCGTCGCGGCGATGCGGATCGAGGCGGTGCCGTTCGGCCCGTCGCGGTCGGACGCGTCGAACTCGTTGCCGGGGAGCGCGTGGTCGACCGCGCCGAGCGGCTGGATCGCGATCGGCGCCGTGCCGGGATTGGTGAGATCGATCACCGCGACGCCGTTCACCTCCTGCAGGGTGACGTAGGCGAAGCGGTTGTCGGGCGAGATCGCGATGTATTCGGGCTCGATGTCGGCGGACGCCGCCTTGCCCGGCGTGATCGCGAGGCCGCGGGCGCGCAACGTCGCCTCGGACCCGTCGAGCCCGGAAAAGCCGACGGTCGTGGCGACGGAGGCGCCGGCCGCGCCGCCCGAGACGTCGATGATCGAGACGCTGCCGACCGGGTTGCTGGCCTGGCTCGCCTGCTCGCCCTCGTTGGCGACGAGGAGGCGGCTGCCGTCGCGGGTGAAGACGATCTGGTCGGGCCCGACCCCGACGGCGAGCGAGCGCTGCAGCGTGCCGTCGGCGGTGAACAGCGCGACGCGGCCGGGCGCGTCCCCGGTCGCGTTGGCATAGGCCACCGCCACGAGGCCGTTGAACACCGCGACCGAGTTCACCGCGCCGTACTGCTCGAGGCCCGACAGCAGGATCTCGCCCGTCTTGCGCAGGGACCCGGCGGCGTCGAGGGCGACGATCTCGATCCGGTTCTCGTTGGTGTTCTGGACGTAGAGCCGGCTGGTGGTCGAATCGTAGGCCACCACCTCGGCATTCGGCGCGATCGTCGTCGCGGTGTCGTTGGTGGTGGCGTAGGCGCCGAGCCGCACGAGCTGGAGCGCGTTGGTGGCGCTCGGCGGGGTCGTGGCGGTCGCGCCCGACAGGCCCTGCAGCGAGGGCGCGGCGTCGAAGATCGCCGTGCCGCCGATCCGGGTGCCGGTATCGTCGTTGAGGATCGTGCCGGTGCCCTGGCCCTTCGCCACCGTGGCGCCCGCGACGTTCGCGACGCTCACCGTGAAGGTCTCGGTCGGCTCCACCACCGTGTCGCCGGTGATGTCGACCGCGAAGGTGGCGCGGGTCTGGCCGGCCGCGATGGTCTGGCGGGTGAGGCTGCGGGCGGCGTAGTCGCTGCCGGCGGTGGCGCTGCCGTCCGCGGTGGCGATGTCGAAGGTCACGCCGCCGGCGGGCGCGGCCGCGCTCAGCGACACCGTGAAGGCGAGCGGCTTCGTGCCCGCATCGCCCTCGGCCGCCTGGACGTCGTCGATCGACAGGGTCGGCAGGGGTTGGGCGGCGGTCACCGTAAAGGGGGTGTAAGCCGCATCCCCGACCCGGGTGGTGCTGTTCTGGGTCCAGGACGTGGGCGTGCCGACCGAGGCCAGGATCTGGTCGCGGGTGCCCGCGGTCGCGCCGGCATAGCGGCCGTTGGCGGAGGGCAGGGCGACGGCGGTCTGGCCCGGCGTCAGGCCCGGCGGCAGGGCCGAGGTGCTGGCGCTGGTGGCGTTGGCGGCAAACGCCGTGCCGCCGTCGGCGAAGTTGATCGCGTACAGGAAGGTCGGGCTCGCGGCCGTGCCCTGGTAGGCCAGGATCTGGTCGCCCGAGGCGTTGAGCGCGAAGTTCTGCGCCGTGAACGCGGGAGAGTTGGTGGCGCCGGCGGCACTGTCGGTGGTCGGGCGGATCACCGTGCCGGCGGCGAGCGCCGAGGGCGCCGTGTAGGTGTAGGTGCCCTCGCCGGTGCGGAATGCGTTGGCGCTGGAGCTCCAGCCGTTGTCGGTGAAGCTGATGGCCGTGCCGGCCTCGACGTCCCGCAGCACCACGAAGGCGAAGTCGTCCGGGTTGGTGGCGTCGTAGCCGACGATGGCGATGTCGCCGGCGGCAAGCGTGGTGGCCATGGGTTCCAGGGTCTCCGGGCGCGCGGGAGCGGCGGCGGGCCCGGACCGGGCGCCACCGTTCGGCGCGAAGCTGTTAGGGCTTGAAGAGTCAGGGACGCGCAGGAGGCACCGGGCTCACCCGCGATCGTTCGACGTGTCGGACCGGATGGAGGGCGAGGCGGCCTTGTTGCAGCTTGTTTCAGGCTGGTTTCGGTCTGTAAGGGCGTTTTGCGACAGCGCTGTGAAGGTCGGCCGGTCCCTCAGGAGAGTGGGGCCGCCCCGGTACCGCGGACGGGGCGCGCGGCGTCCGTCCGGTCGGCCGGTCTCTCAGGAGAGCGGGGCCGCCCCGTGCCCGCGGCACTCCGCGGCGGTCGCCGCCTCCAGCCGCGCCGCGAGCCGGGCGAGGGTGCGCCCGAACAGGCCGGGATCCTGCAGCGCGCTCGCCGTCACCAGCGCGCCCTGGATCGCCGTGACGGTCTCCTCGGCGAGGTCGCGGGCGGGGGCCTCGGCCACCCCGGCCCGGGCCAGCGCGGCGGCGACCGCGTCGCGCCAGGCGGCGAAATAGGCGTCGATGCGCCGGGCGAATGCATCGCGGGTGGCCGAGAGCGCGAAGGCGCCGACGAGGCAGATCCGCCGCCCCGAGCGGAAATAGGCCTCCGTCTCCGCCAGCATGGCGCGCAACGCCGCCGCCGGGTCAGGGTCCTCGCGCAGGGGGCGGAACATCCGCGCCTCGAACCACGCCTCGATCTCGGCGAGCACGCAGGCGGCCATCTCCTCCTTCCCGCCGGGAAAGAAGTGGTAGAGGCTGCCCTTGCCGAGCCCGGTGCGGCGGGCGATCACCGACAGGCTCGCCCCCTCGTAGCCGTGCTCGCGGAACGCCTCCGCTAGGAGCGGCAGGACCGCCTCGCGGGTCTGCGGGCGCGTCAGAGCCCCAGCTCCGTCAGGCCGGGATGGTCGGCCGGGCGCGGGCCCGAGCGGTCCCAGTGGAAGAGGCGCTCGCCCTCCGTGATCGCCAGGTCGTTGATGCTGGCGTGGCGCACCGCCATCAGGCCGTTCTCCGCGAACTCCCAGTTCTCGTTGCCGTAGGCGCGAAACCACGTCCCGGCCTCGTCGTGGAACTCGTAGGCGAAGCGGACCGCGATGCGGGCGTCCGACCAGGCCCAGATCTCCTTGATCAGGCGGTACTCGTGCTCGCGCGCCCATTTGCGGGTCAGGAACGCCACGATGGCCGGGCGGCCCTGGAAGATCTCGGCCCGGTTCCGCCAGCGGCTGTCCGGCGTGTAGGCCAGGGCGACCTTGTCGGGGTTGCGGCCGTTCCAGCCGTCCTCAGCGGCCCGGACCTTCAGGAGGGCGGTCTCGCGGGTGAAGGGCGGCAGCGGCGGGCGGGTCTCGGAGACGGTGGGATCGGACATGACGGGCTCCCTCTCTGTACCGATCGGTAAAGAGCCGGCGGGCCGGGGTCAAGCGTGCGGCGTGGTCAGGCCCGGCACAGGCGCGCGAGGCGCGGGCCGGAGACCCGGCCGCGGGTGGTGCCGTCGGTGCGCAGGGCCTCGCCGGCGAGCGCGATCCGGGTCGGGTTCTCGATCAGGGTGTAGCGGGTGCGCCCGGCCGGCAGGCCGAACTGCACCGCCCACAGCCGCAGGGCCTCGCAGAAGCCGCGCCGCGTCCCGGGCCCGAACCGCAGGGGATCGAGCACCGGCGCGACCTCGGCGGCGCCGTAGGGCAGGGCGCGGAACCCCGCCAGCAGGCCGGGGCGGCCCTCCGCCAGGGTGAAGGCGGCGCTCGATTCGACGCCGAGCGCGCCGGCCCGGTCGGCCGGGACGGTCGCGAGGCCGAGGCTGACGGGCTGCTCGGTCACCACCACCACGGCCCGGCCGGGCGCCTCGGACAGGTCGATCGCCAGCGGCCGGTAGCCGGCACCGGCCTCCCGCGGCGCGGTGTAGACGAGGCCGATCAGGTCGAGGGTGGCGGCCGAGCCCGGGACCCGGTCGGGATGGGCGGTCCAGCCGATGAGCCGCTCGCGCTGGGCGGTCCGCTCGGCCGTCACGTCGGGGACCTGGATCTCCTGGTCGGCGAGGGTGCCGCGGATCGTGACCGGCCCCGCCTCGGCGGTGCAGACGGGGCAGGGGCGCTCGGCGGCCTGCGGCCGGGCCTCGTCGGTCCAGGGCCGCCGGGACGGCGAGGCGGGCGGGCCCGGCATCGGGCCCTGCGACAGGGGCGGGGCCGGCGCCTGGGGCGATGACGTTTGGGTCGAGGGGGCTTGGGCCGGGGACGCCTGGGTCGAAGACGTTTGGCCGGGGGAGCTGTTGCCCGCTTCGCTCGCCGGGCGCGAGCGCAGGAGCCCGATGCGCGGGTCGAGGACCGCGATCACCGCGAACGGAATGGCGACCGCCGCGAGCGCCGCCAGGCCGAGCCCCCATCGCCCGCTTCCGTCCCGCACGCTCACCCGCCCCGCTGCGCGCACCCACGGCGCGATCCGGGTATTATGCACCCGATCGTAAGGAAAGTGCATCCGCGGCAAAGACTTAGACGAAAAACCTGGGGATGGCGCCCCGGAGGGCTTGTCGAGCGGCCCCGCCCCCTGTCCCAGCGGCACCCGTCCGGCCCGGCAGGACGGGTGCCGGCCCGCCCGAAAGCCCCTATGGTGGCACCATGACGATGCCCGACCCGACGCCGCCCGTGCCCGCGCCCGACCCGACCGACGGGCTCGCGCGCCGGCTGCGGCTGGAGCGGGAGGCGCGGGGCTGGTCGCTCGGCGACCTGGCGGCGCGCTCCGGCGTCTCGAAGGCGATGATCAGCAAGGTTGAGCGGGCCGAGGCGAGCCCGACCGCCGTGCTGCTCGGCCGGCTCTCGGGCGCCTTCGGGCTCACCCTCTCGACCTTGCTCGCCCGGGCCGAGGGGGAGACGGGCCAGCTGCGGCGCGCCGCGTCCCAGCCGGTCTGGGTCGACCCGGCGACCGGCTACCGCCGCCGCCAGCTCTCGCCGCTGATGGGGGAGCATCCCCTCGACCTGACCGAGGTCGAGCTGCCGGTCGGGGCCGAGATCGCCTATCCGGCGGCCTCCTACGCCTTCCTGCGCCAGATGATCTGGATGCTCGACGGCACCCTGACCTTCCGGGAGGGCGAGGCCGTCCACGTTCTCGCGGCCGGCGACTGCCTGGCGCTGGGCGCGCCCGCCGACTGCATCTTCGCCAACCGGAGCGACCGGCCCTGCCGCTACCTCGTCGCCGTCGCGCGGCAGCGCTGACGGAGCCGCTGGTGCCGGAGGCTCACGCCGCGCGACGGGCGAGGAAGGTCCGGGCCTCGGCCCCGCCGCGCAGGAAGCCGTAGACCAGCACCGGCCAGCAGAAGAGCAGCACCGCCATCGGCGCCGACATCTGCCAGCCGACGATCGCCCCGACGATGCCGGCCGCCGAGCCGACGAAGCGGAAGTAGAACACCGGCACCGCGACCACGAGGCCGAGCAGCACCGGCACCCCGAGCGCCGCGGTCAAGCCCGCTTGCACCGCCAGGAGGTTGGTCACGCCCATGGCCAGGAACACCAGGAAGGCGGCTATCTGCATCATCGGTCTCGCGCTCCGGTCCCTTGCGATTCGTGCAGGCCACGAAAGACAGGCGAGCATGGCTTTTTGTGGGGCGCCGGCGCGGCGGCGGCCGGGTCGCCCACCGAAACCGGCGGGAACGGAAGAATTTCATCCATCCTGGCTCTTACAGAGAATAGAATTTTCGAAATGCCAATCAAACCGAAGTCGGCAAAGCGTATTGAATCCCGGGACTCGCCCCTCGACCGTCGTTCATGTGCGCGAGCGCACAGGGATCGTCGAGGGCACAACCTAGATCCGGCTTCGAGCGGCGGCGCAATCCCGGCGACCGGCCGCGCATGACCGACGAGATCGACGATGACGAAGACCACCCTGCTCCTCGCCGGGGCGGCCCTGTTCGCCGCGACCGCGGCCTCGGCCCAGTCGGCGAAGGAGATCTACAGCTACAAGGCCCCCTCCGGCATGTTCAGCGAGGGCACCACGAAGTGGGACATGTACCGCTTCATGGCGGTCGACCACGAGCAGCAGGAGCAGCGCGCGGCGGCCGCGGCCCAGGCGGAGGCCGACCGCACCGCCTCGGTGCCGTCCCCCGCGGTGGCGGGCCGGCCGGTCGCGCATTCCCGACTTGCTCACGCCCGACTTGCTCACGCCCGCGCGCACCCCGTCCGGCCGTGAGGGCGGGAGCCGAAAGGGCGAGGCCGCCGGGGGGCCTGAGCCGGCCCTCCTGCCACACCCGGGCGCGTCCCGCCTTTGCCTAACCGTGATGTCCCTCGCCAATCGGACCGGCTCGGATAAGATTTTCCCCAGTGCGGATACGAGAAGATCCGCCGATGCTGCAATGCAAAAAAGGCAGCGGGGGACGCGATGGATGCGAGATCACTGCTCGTCCAAGTTCAGTCCGACATCGGGGCGACGTGCGACAGGGCGGTCCGGCAGGCTTCATTGATCGCGGCGCGCGAGCGACAGGGACTGGCGACCGACCGCGAGCGGAACGTCCTGCGCGGCATCCGGGTATCCCTGGGTCTCGAGTACCACCACGAGGCGGTGCTGCTGGGGCGGCTGGCCGGCGGCGAGGCGGAAGGCGATCGCGTCGACCGCCGCGCCGCGCCGGCCCGCCGCCGGTGCCATCGCGGGGTCGGGGAGGATTGCCCACTGCCGATCCCCTGCTGCGCGACGCTGGCGGCGACCCTAACGTCCCGGTCGCCGGCGGGTGCCGCCCGGCGCTGACCGGCTTTCCGGCGGACGGCGCGATTCGGGTGGGGGTGCTTCGGGCAGTCGCGTTTCGCGCCGGCCACCCGTGCTCCGGTGCCACACCCGCGAACCGGATCGCCGCCGCCGCCCTCTGGCGCGCGCCACCGCCCGGGGCGGTGTGGCGCCGGAGCACTGGCGTTCCCCGCGGCCCCGGCGGTCTTCTCCCACGGCGAGATCGGAGAGCTCATGCCTGGACCTGCCCTGCTGCCCGCCGCGTCGGACGCGCCGCTCCTCCTCCATCTCGCCGGGTCCCTGGCCTTCGTGGCCGCCGCGGGACGGGGCATCGGCTGGGCCCTCGACGCCTGGGTGCGCCGCGCGCCCGCCTCGCCCGCCGTCCCGGCCGAGCGTCCGCCTCAGTCCGGCGCCCGCATCCGGTAGCCGACCCCGGTCTCTGTCAGGATGTAGCGCGGGCGCTCGGGCTCGGGCTCGAGCTTCTGGCGCAGCTGGCGCACGTAGACCCGGAGGTATTGCGGGTCGGCGGCGTTGCCCCACACCTCGCGCAGCAGGTGGGCGTGGGTGAGCACCTTGCCGGCATGGTGCACGAGCAGGCGCAGCACGTCGTATTCCTTGGGCGAGAGCTTCACTTCGCGCTCCCCCACCCGGACGATGCGGCGCACGAGGTCGACCGAGATCTCGCCGGCCCGGAAGACCGGGCGCTCGCCGCCGACCGCGAGCTGGTGGCGGAGCGCCGTGCGCATCCGGGCGAGCAGTTCGTTCATGCCGAAGGGCTTGGTGACGTAGTCGTCCGCCCCGAGATCGAGCGCCTCGACCTTGCCGGCCTCGTCGTCGCGGCTCGACAGCACGATCACCGGCAGGTCGGGCTTCAGGCTCCGGATCTGCGCCAGGAGGTCGTGCCCCTTGATGTCCGGCAGGCCGAGATCGAGGATCGCCAGCGCGATGTCCTCCCGGCCCAGGAGGTCGAGGGCGGTGCGGCCGTTCTGCGCCTCCACGACCTGGTAGCCCTGGCTGCCAAGGCCCACGCGCAGGAGCTTGCGGATCGGCGGCTCGTCGTCGATCACCAGGATGCGGGGGTCGTTGGTCACGCGGCGGCGTCCTCCGGGGCGGCGCGGGGCACCGGGAAGGTCAGGGTGAAGGCGGCGCCCGGGAACGGGGATCCGTGCCGGTCGCCCCGGGTGCGGGCGGTGATCCGCCCGCCCATCGCCTCGACGAAGCCGCGCGAGATGGCAAGGCCCAGGCCCGTCCCGGCCCGCACCCGGTCGCGCTTTCGCACCCGGTAGAAGGTGTCGAAGATCCGCTCCTCGTCGCCCTCCGGGATGCCCTCGCCCTCGTCGAGGATCCGCACCCGCACGACGCCGTCCCCATTCTGGGTGTCCTGCCAGGCCTCGATCCGCACCAGGCTGCCCTCGGGGGCGTACTTGGCGGCGTTGTCGAGGAGGTTGAACAGCACCTGCTCGGTCAGCACCGCGTCGAGGCGCAAGGGCGGCAGGCCGGCGCCGAGGGCCAGGGCGACCCGGTGATGCGCCAGGATCTTGTCCGCCCGCTCGAGCGCCGTCGCGACGATCTCGGCGAGGTCGTGGGGCGCGAGGTTCGGGGCGAGCGCGCCGGATTCGAGCTTCGTCATGTCGAGGAGGTTGGCGATGAAGCGGTTCAGCCGCTCGGCCTCGTCGATGATGGTCGCGAGCAGTTCGCCCTGCCCGTCGCGATCGAGGGCGTCCCCGAGGTCGCGCAGGGTCGTCGCCGAGCCGAGCACCGCGGCGAGCGGCGTCTTGAGGTCGTGCGAGAGCGACGACAAGAGCGCCTGGCGCAGGCGGTCGGTCTCGGCCGAGCGCCGGGCCCGGTCGAGGTCCTCGACGAGGTGGACCCGCTCGATGGCGAGCGCCCCCTGGTCGGCGAGCGCGTCGAGGAGCCGGCGCTGGTCGGGGGTGAGGAGCGGCCCCGGCTTGTCGCCGTCGAGCCCGACCACCCCGACCATGCCGCGCCCGGTGCGCAGGGGCAGGAAGAGGCGTTTTGCTCCCGGCAGGGTGTCGGCGCCCCGTCCCGCCGGGCGGCCGTGGTCGAAGGTCCATTTCGCCGCCGCGAGGTCGGCCTCGTCGAGCTCGTCCTCCGGGGGATAGCCGGCCATCACCGTGACGGTGCCGCCCTGCGGCAGGAGCAGCACCACCCGCAGGCGCAGCATCAGGGCAATCTGGTAGGCGGTGGCCCAGAGCACGTCGTCGAGGGTGCCGCAGCCGGCGAGCTTGCGCGAGAAGCCGTAGAGCGCCTCGGTGGCCTTGCTGCGCGTGCGCGAGATCGTCGCCTCGGCCCGCGCCCGCGCGGCGAGGTTCGAGACCACCACCGCCACCAGGGTGAAGAAGAACAGGGCGACGACGTTGGTGGGATCGGCGATCGTGAAGGTGTAGAGCGGCGGCAGGAAGAAGAAGTTGTAGGCCAGCGACGAGGCCAGGACGGTCGCGAGCGAAGGATAGAGCCCGAAGCGCACCGCCACCGCTACCACGGCGGTGAGGAAGACGAGGTCGGTGCTCTCGTGGCCGAGCGACGGCTGGAGCGCGAGGCCGAGACCGAGCGCGCCCGCGACCGCACCGAGCGCCGCCCCGTAGGGCAGGAGGCCGGGCCGGGGCGGGGCGGCGGTGCGCACGCCCTTGTGGGGGGCAGGCGCCCCTGCCGCCTCCTCGCCCGCCACGACGTGGACGCTGATCGAGCCGGAGCGGCGCAGGAGGTCGTGCACCACCGAGCCGTTCAGAAGCTCGAACCAGCGCGAGCGGGTCGACTTGCCGATCACCACGTGGGTGACGTTGTGCTCGTGGGCGAAGGCGACCACGTCGTCGGCGATGCGGCCCTGGCTCGGCAGGGTCGCGGTCTCTCCGCCTAAGCGCTCGGCGAGCCGGAGCGTGTCGGCGATGCGGTCGCGCTCGGCCTCGCCGAGCTGAGCGCTGCGCCGGCTCTCGATGGTGAGCGCGGTGAACGGCGCCCGCAGCCGGTCGGCGAGGCGCTTGGCGGTGCGCACCAGGCCGGCCGAGCGCGGATCCTCGCTGACGCAGACCAGCACCCGCTCGCCCGCCGCCCAGGGGCCGGGGATCGCGTGGTCCCGCATGTGGGTGACGAGCTGGTCGTCGACCTGCTGGGCGGTGCGGCGCAGCGCCAGCTCGCGGAGCGCCGTCAGGTTGCCGGGGGAGAAGTAGTGCTTGAGCGCCCGCTCGGCCTGGCGCGGCAGGTAGACCTTGCCCTCCTGCAGGCGCCGGATCAGGTCGTCGGGCGAGAGGTCGATGACCTCGATGTCGTCGGCCCGATCGAGGATCGAATCCGGCACCGTCTCGCGCACCCGGATCCGGGTGATCTGCGCCACCACGTCGTTCAGGCTCTCGACGTGCTGGATGTTGAGGGTGGTGTGGACGTCGATGCCGGCCTGGAGCAGCTCCTCGACGTCGAGGTAGCGCTTGGGGTGGCGCGAGCCCGGGGCGTTGGTGTGGGCGAGCTCGTCGACCAGCGCCAGCTGCGGCTTGCGGGTAAGCAGCCCGTCGAGGTCCATCTCGTCGAACGTGCCGCCGCCATACGCGACCGTGCGGCGGGGCAGCACCGCGAGCCCGGCGACCAGGGCCTCGGTCTCGGGCCGGCCGTGGGTCTCGACCACGCCCACCACCACGTCGACGCCCTCGCGCACGCGCGCATGGGCGGTCGTCAGCATCTCGTAGGTCTTGCCGACCCCCGGCGCGGCGCCGAGGAAGATTTTCAGGCGCCCGCGCCCGGGCGCCTCCCGGCGCGCCTGCGCCAGGAGGGCGTCGGGCGAGGGCCGCAGGCCCTCGCGCAAGGGCCGCAAGCCCTCGCCCGAGGGACGGGACGTGTCCCTCATCGGGCCTGCTGGACGTCGAGGGCGCGGTTGAGGGCGAGCACGTTGACCCGGCGCTCGCCGAGGACACCGAGGCTCGGCTCCTGCACCTGCCCGGCGACGAGGGCGCGCAGGCCATCCTCGGAGACGCCGCGGGCCTTCGCCACCCGGGGCACCTGGAACAGGGCGGCCTCGGGCGAGACGTCGGGATCGAGCCCCGAGCCCGAGGTGGTGACGAGGTCCTGCGGCACCGGGTCGGCGGGGTTCTCGGCCTTGAGAGCGGCGAGGTCGGCCTTCACCCGGTCGATCAGCGCCGGGTTGGTCGGCCCGAGATTGGCGCCGCCGGAATTGGCGGCGTTGTAGGGCGCCGCCACGGTCGCCGAGGGGCGGCCGTGGAAGTAGCGCTCGCTGGTGAAGCTCTGGCCGATCATGGCGGAGCCCACGAGCGTGCCGTCCGCATTGCGGATCAGGCTGCCCTCGGCTTGCGCCGGGAAGAGCCGCCCGGCGATGCCCGTCATGGCGAGCGGGTAGGCGAGGCCGGTGACGAGGGTCAGGCCGGTGAGGAGCACGAGGGCGGGGCGGAGGTGCCGGAGCATGGCGTTCTTGTCCGTTCGAGCCGAATTCGATCAGGCGAGGTGGAGGGCGCTCACGGCGAGGTCGATCACCTTGATGCCGACGAACGGCACCAGGATCCCGCCGAGACCATAGATCAGGAGGTTGCGCCGCAGCAACGCGGCGGCGCCGACGGCGCGGTAGCTCACCCCGCGCAATGCGAGCGGGATCAGCGCCACGATGATCAGCGCGTTGAAGATGATCGCCGACAGGATCGCGCTCTGGGGCGACGCGAGCCCCATCACGTTGAGGGCCTGGAGCTGCGGGTAGAGCCCGACGAACATCGCCGGGATGATGGCGAAGTACTTCGCCACGTCGTTGGCGATCGAGAAGGTGGTGAGCGCGTCGCGGGTCATCAGCAGCTGCTTGCCGATCTCGACGATCTCGATGAGCTTGGTCGGGTCGGAATCGAGGTCGACCATGTTGCCGGCCTCGCGGGCCGCCACCGTGCCGGTGTTCATCGCCACGCCGACATCGGCCTGGGCGAGCGCGGGCGCGTCGTTGGTGCCGTCGCCGCACATCGCCACGAGCTTTCCTTCAGCCTGCTCGCGCCGGATCAGCGCCAGCTTGTCCTCCGGGGTGGCCTGGGCGAGGAAGTCGTCGACGCCGGCCTCCGCGGCGATGGCGGCCGCGGTCATCGGGTTGTCGCCGGTGATCATCACCGTGCGGATGCCCATCCGGCGCAGCTCCGCGAAGCGCTCCCGGATGCCGCCCTTGACGATGTCCTTGAGGTGGACGACGCCCAAGAGCTTGCCGTCGCGGGCCACCGCCAGCGGCGTGCCGCCGGCCTTGGCGATCTCCTCGGCGATGGCCCGGATCTCCTGGGCGGCCATCGCGTCGAGGCGGGGCTGGATCATCCGGGCGGTGGCCTCGCGCCCGACCGGCGCGGGGGCCGCCTCCAGGCTGGCGATCACCGCCTCGACCGCCCCTTTTCGGATCGAGGAACCGTCGAGATCGATGCCCGACATCCGCGACTGCGCGGTGAACGGCACGAAGTTGGCGGCGAGGCTTCCCATGTCGCGGGCCCGGATGCCGTGCGCCTCCTTGGCCAGCACCACGATCGAGCGGCCCTCGGGCGTCTCGTCGGCGAGCGAGGCGAGCTGGGCGGCGTCCGCCAGCGTGCCCGGGGTGACGCCGCGGACGGGACGGAACTCGGTCGCCTGGCGGTTGCCGAGCGTGATGGTGCCGGTCTTGTCGAGGAGCAGCGTGTCGACGTCGCCCGCCGCCTCGTCGGCGCGGCCCGACATGGCGAGCACGTTGAAGCGTACCAGCCGGTCCATGCCGGCGATGCCGATCGCCGAGAGCAGCGCCCCGATCGTGGTCGGGATCAGGGTGACGAAGAGCGCCACCAGCACCGTCATCGGGATCGCGCCGCCGGCATAAGACGCGAAGCTCGGGATCGAGCCGACCGCGAACACGAACACGATGGTGAGGCCGGCAAGCAGGATGTCGAGCGCGATCTCGTTGGGGGTCTTCTGGCGCGAGGCGCCTTCGACCAGCACGATCATCCGGTCGACGAAGGTCGAGCCGGCGGCGGCCGTGATCCGCACCCGGATCCAGTCGGAGAGCACCTGCGTGCCGCCGGTCACCGCCGAGCGGTCGCCGCCGGATTCGCGGATCACGGCGCGGATTCGCCGGTGATCGCCGCCTCGTTGACCGAGGCGATGCCCTCGATCACCTCGCCGTCCGACGGGATCACGTCGCCGGCTTCCACCAGCACCACGTCGCCGACCTCGAGGCCGGCGCCCGGCACGGTCTCGTACACGACACTGAGACCGTGGAGGCCGTCCGAGGGCGTTCCAAGAAGGCTCGGCCCCTGTCCCGGACGACCGGAGCGTCAGCGCAAGGAGATCCAGGATCCAGTAGAAGACTTGCCGCGAAGCGGCTCTTCATCTTTCACCGCCGCAGACACACGGACGCTTCGCGGCTTGTCGTGCTGGATCCCGGATCTCCTTCCGCTTCGCTTCAGTCGTCTGGGAAAGGGGTTGGCCGACGATGATCCGGGGAGCCCGGCCAGGGCCGGTGTCGTGGTCCGTGGCGTTGCAATCGCCAAACTCTCCAGGTTTTCGATTTTGCCGCACTGTCTTCGACGAACCGGCATCCGCTTCGTCGAAAAATGCTCTGGGTGGGCCCGACGAGACGGACCGCGACCGTCGGGTCGCCGCCCGCGACCGTCAGGTCGCCAAGAGCTCGCCGCCCTTCTCGGCGATGACCTGCCGGACCTTGCCGGAGAAGACCCCGAGCAGCAGCGGCAGGTGGACCTCGACGCGGGCGGCCTCGTCCTCGACCGCGATGGTGCCGCTGACCGACTGGCCCATGGCGCCGACCTGGAAGCCCAGGGTGTCGCCGGTCCAGACCGGGTCCTGCATGGTGAGGCCCGCCTTCTGGACGAGATCCCGACCCTGGCCGATCCGGGCATCGATGCGCCGTCGTGCCTCGCTCCGACCGAGCTGGTGGGGAATCACGACAACCAGGGGTTTCGCCATCGCCGTCTCCACGGGCCGCCGCGCCCCCTTCGCGGGAGGCGCATCCGGGCATCATGCCCCGGCGGCATCGAATCTCTGCGGTTGAATTTTATCAGGACGGTCGGGAATTCAATCGGTGGCGGCCGCGGAGGGTTAAGGAATGTGGCACGGCCCGCCCCGACCGGATGTCCCGCCGAATGATCGCTCGGGGATGCTGGGCAAGCCCGCCGGCCTGGCGTAGAGGGGCGGGGAGCGGCGCGGGCTGGCGCGCCCCGCGAACGGAGGCCGGTCGTCACGTGATCGAGCGGGGAATTCTCGGCGCCATCGCCGTGTGCATCGCGGCCACCGCCGGCCTGTGGCTGCTCGCGATGCCGGACGAGCCGGTGCGGGCCCTGCAGGACGGCCTCGGGGCCGCGGCGCTCGCCACCATCATCGCGGGCGCGGCCGTCCGGCGCTCCACCGAGTGAGCGACGACCGCCGGACGGCCCTGGCGCGGCTCGCCCGGCTCTCGACCCTGGCCCGGCCCCTAGCGCGCGGGGGCGTCGCGCTCCTCGTCGCCGTCGCGGTGCTGTGGCTCGCGTTTCACCTGCGCTGAAGCAGGCCTGCGCGGACGCCGATCTCCGCTTGCGGTAGCTGTCGCACCGGCGGGGCGGGACTGCTAAGCTGGCGGCGCCCGAACCCGGACGAAACCCGATGCGTCTCTCCCTCGCTTCCCTGCTGATCCTCGGCGCGCTCGCCGTCCCGGCCCACGCCCAGACGACGGCCCCGAACCCGTTCAGCCCCGGCGCCGCCAAGCCGAACCCGGCGCCGCCGCCGAACCCGCCCGCCATCCCGGCCAAGCCCGCGTCGCCGGCCGCGCAAGGTCCCGCCGCCACGGCGCCCGCCGGCAACGCCGCCGCCCCGCGCGCTCCGGCCGCCGGCGCGGTCTATCCGACGGCGGTCGCGCCGAAATACGCCAAGGAGTCGCCGGGCAGCGCCCGCCAGCATACCTGCCTCGACCAGTACAACGCCAACAAGGCGGCCGGCGGCGCCGGCAACGGCGGCCTCAACTGGATCGAGAAGGGCGGCGGCTACTATTCCGAGTGCAACAAGCGGCTGAAGGGCTGAGCACGGGGCCGGCGCCGAGGCGCCGTCACGCCCGCGCCGGCCCGGGGGACGGCCGCACCGTGAGGGCCAAGGCTACGCCCAAACCCGCGGCGGCCAGCCCCGCCAGCACCGCCCAGGCCGGCCAGGCGCCGCCGGCGCCCTCGGCCAGGGCCGCCTGGTAGGCCTCGATCGCCCAGGCGTTCGGGGTGAACCAGCCGAGGCTCTGGAGCCAGGGCGGCATCAGGAAGCGCGGCACCATGCTGCCGCCGACCGCCGAGAGCAGCAGCACCCCGAAGGTCGAGACGAGGTGGGCCTGCTGGCGGGTCCGCGCCGCCGCGCAGGCGGCGAGCCCCAGGCCCGCCGCCATGGCGGCGACCAGCACCCCGGTGACGAGCCAGGCCACGACGTGCGGGCCGACCGAGACGCCGTAGACCAGGGCGGCGGCCGCGAAGATCAGGCCGCCCTGGGCGGTGCCCTGGAGCACCAGGAACAGGAACTTGCCGAGCACCACCACCGGCAGGCCGCCGGGGGCGGCGGCGAGGCGGTCGGCGAGGCCGGACTGGCGCTCCTCCACCAGGGACAGGGCACCTTGCATGGCGGCGAACATCAGGAACACCGCGGCGATCGCCCCGGCATAGTAGGCGACGCGGGCGTTGCCCCCGTCCGGCCCGCCATGCCCCTCGGCCGTCGAGGTGCGGGCGACCAGGGCGGCGAAGGAGAAGGCCTCCTTCTTCTCGCGGCTCTCCGCGAAGGCGCGGTCGAGGAAGGCGCGCTCGTCCGGGCCGATCTTGCCGGTGCGCTCGACGTCGGCGACGACCCGCGACAGCACCACGTCGGGCAGGGCCTCGTTGAGGACCCGCTGGACCTGGCCCAGCGCGATCGGGGTGGCGAGGGCGCGTGCCGGGCTCTCGACGACGAGGATCGGCGCGTCGGCCGAGGTGCTGCCGGCGGCGAGGTCGCCGCGCAGCACCAGGGCGACGTCGACCTCGCCCCGGCGCACCGCCGTCACGGGGTCGCCGTCGAGGCGCCTCGTGCGCAGCGCCGGGTCGGCCTCGAGGGCGGCGACGAGCCGTCCGGTCGTGGCGGTGCGGGCCTGGTCGAGGAGCCCGACCTGGATGCGGATCCGCTCGCCGACGGCGCCGGAGAAGATCGCCGCGAAGACGCAGAAGATCACGGTCGGCAGGACGAAGGCCATCACCAGGGCGGCGCGGTCGCGCCACAGGGTGAGCAGCATCACCCGGAACGCGGCGACGATCATGCCACGGCCTCCACGGGGCGAAGGTCCGCCGGGGGCTCGCCCGCGGTCACGTCGCGGTAGAGCACGTCGAGCCCCGGCTCGCGCACCCGGATCTCCCGCACCGGCACGCCGTGGCGGCGCAGGTGGGCGAGGAGCGCCGCGCCGTCGCGCCCGCCCGCCACCGCGTCGCCGGCCCGCCGGTCGGTCTGCCAGACGAGCGGCGAGGCCGGATGGAAGCCGGCCTGGCGCAGAGCGGCCGCCCCCGCCGGGCCGGCGGCCTCGGCCAGCGCCACCTCGTGCTCGGGCGGGCCGGCGCGCAGGCGCGCGAGCAGGTCGGCGAGGCGCCCGTCGAGGCGGATGCGCCCGTCCTGGAGCACCAGGACCCGCCCGGCGAGGCGCTCGGCCTCGGCGAAGTCGTGGGTGGCGACGAGCAGCGCGGCGCCGGTCTCCGGCAGGCGCTCGAGCACCGCGTGGATCGCCGCCCGGGCGGCCTGGTCGACGCCCTGCGTCGGCTCGTCGAGGAGGACGAGGGCGGGCTCGCCGAGGAGCGCCGCCGCGATGTTGGCCCGGCGCTGGTAGCCGCCGGAGAGCACGCCGACGAGGCGTGAGGCGACGTCGTCGAGGCCGGTCCGCGTCAGCGCCCGGGCCACCGCCGGCGCCCGCGCCGCCCGGGGCAGGCCCAGGAGGCGGGCGAAGACCTCGAGGTTCTCCCGCACGGTGAGCCGGGGGTAGAGGGCGATCTCCTGCGGCACCCAGGCGATGGCGCGCCGCACCGCGGAGGAGCGTCCGGGATCGCCCCCGGCCACCCGCACGCCGCCACGCTCCGGGACGAGGCGGCCGGCGAGGAGCCGCATCAGCGAGGTCTTGCCGGCGCCGTTTGGGCCGAGCAACGCCACGGTCTCGCCCCGCGCGAACACGAGGTCGACGCGATCGAGGACGCGCCGGTTGCGGTACGAGAAGGCGAGGTCGCGGACGGTCGCCGCCGGATCGGGTGTCATGGCTCCGACCACAGCAGAGCTTTGCGGCATTCCCGGGGAGGGACGCCGGTGCGCAGGAGGACCCACCCTGGACAGGACCTACCGGGCCGGCAGGGCGCGGGTGAGCCGCACCCGCAGCGATGCGCCCAGCTCGGGCAGGCGGAAGGCGGCGGCGGGAAAATCCGGGCGGCCGCGCCGGCCGGCGCCGTTCGAGAAGCCGTAGGGCTCGGTCGGCAGGCCGAGGGGCGTGCGGCCGAGGCGGCCGTCGCCGTCGAGGTCCTGGAACGCCGCCACCGCGTAGCTGCCCGGCGGCACGCCGGTGAAGCCGAAGCGCAGGCTCGGGCCCGAGGCCGGCCCGTTCTGGCCGATGCGGCAGGCCTCCTCGGCCAGCGACCCGGTGCAGAGCGCGACGAAGACCCGGCCGGCGCCGGGCTCGACCCCGTCGACCTCGATCGCGAGGTCGGCGGCCCACGCCGACCCCGCCAGGGCCAGAAGCGCTATCAGCGCGAGAGGCCCCCTCACGAGGCCTCCCCGAGGCTCGGGGCGGCCGCGAGCGGCAGGCCGCGGGCCGGCACCGTCCCGAGCGCCAGGTCCTCGGCCATCAGCCGGGCGGTGATGCGGGCGCCCTCGTAGATCACCGGCAGGCCGGAGCCCGGATGGGTGCCGCCGCCGACGAGGTAGAGGCCGGGCCCGAAGCGGTTGTGGGGCCGGAAGTAGAGCATCTGCAGGAGGTCGTGCGACAGGTTGAAGGTCGCGCCCTCGTACACGTCGAACTCGTCGCGCCACTGGGTCGGGTCGACCACGCGCTCGTAGCGGATGCGGGATTCGATGTCGGTGAGCCCGAGCTTCTCCAGCCGCTTGAGCACCAGCGCCCGGTAGGACGGGCCGACGCTCGCCCAGTCGATCCCGGCGCGCAGGTTCGGCACCGGCACCAGCACGTAGAGGCTGGTATGCCCCGGGGGCGCCATGCCGCCGTCGGTGTAGCCGGCGTGCTGGACGTAGACCGAGGGCTGCATCGGCAGCACCCCGTCGGAGACCTCGCGGATGTTGCGGGCGTAATCCTCCGACAGCAGGATGGTGTGGTGGCCGAGGCTCTCCGGCATCGGGCCCTCGATGCCGAGATACAGCATGTAGGTCGAGCAGGAGAGGCGGGCCTTGGCCACCTTGGCGTCGCGCCAGCGCGGCCGGCGCGCCTCGGGGACGAGCTCGGGCACGACCTTGGCGAAGTCGCCGTTGATGACGACCGCGTCGGCGGCGATGCGCTCGCCCCCGGCCTCGACCCCGACGGCGCGCTTGCCCTCGAACAGCACCCGGTCGACGCTCGTGCCGAGCTTGATCTCGACGCCCATGCGGCGGGCGAGCCCCGCCATCGCCTCCGAGACCGCCCCGCAGCCGCCCACCGGGTGGTAGACCCCGTGCTCGTATTCGAGGAAGCTCAGGATGGTGAACAGGCTCGGGCACCGGAACGGCGACATCCCGAGGTACTTGGTCTGGAACGAGAAGGCGAGGCGGACCCGCGGGTCCTTGAAGTAGCGCGCCAGGTCGCGGTCGACGGTGGCGTGCGGGCGCAGCAGCGGCAGGGCCGCCAGCATCGCCGGCGAGGCGAAGCTGCGGAGCGAGTCGCAGGCCTGCTGCAGCACCGGGATGAAGGCCGCGAGCTTGTGGCGGTTGTCCTCGAGGAAGCGGCGCACGTTCTTGGCGTCGTCGGGCGCGATGCGGGCGATCTCGGCCTCGAGCCGCTCCACGTCCGGCGTCGCCTTGATCTCGCCGCCGCCCTCGAAGACGAGGTGGTATTGCGGATCGAGCCGCTCGAGGGTGAGGTGGTCTTCCAGCCGCTCGCCGCAGGATTCGAAGATGTCGGCCAGGATGCGCGGATAGAGGAAGAAGGTCGGCCCGATGTCGAACCTGTAGCCGCCCGGCGCCGTCACCGTGCGGGTGCGCCCGCCGACGCAATCCTCCTTCTCGATCACCGTCACCTGCACGCCGTCGCGCGCGAGCATCAGCGCCACCGCGAGGCCGCCCGGCCCCGCCCCGACCACCACCGCCCGCCGCCCCGACAGGGTGCGGTACCCATCCCGCGGCTGCAACAACGCTCCACCTCCTGCCAGACCGAGACGCATGTCCGTGCGTACGGCCTAGTTGTGGTGCGCGACGGTGAGTCGGCAATGGTTGCGCATTGTCGCGGCGGGGTGAGACGGGGTTTTTCGCCGGGGTGTGGCGGGGCGTCGACGGGCAGTCCGACGCGCGGTCCTTGGCGTTGCCGCCCGATCAGATCGGCGCCAGCCGCTCACCCCCGAGCCGGTGCAGAGCCACGGCGCCGGCCACCGCGACGTTGAGCGAATCGACCCCCGGCGCCATCGGGATCGCCACCCGGCGGGCGCGGGCCATCAGCGCCTCGGGCAGGCCGGGGCCCTCGGCGCCGAGCAGGAGGAGCGCCCGGGGCAGGGGCGGCAAGCGCCCGATGTCCTCGCCCCGCGGCGACAGGGCGAGGGGCGTGAGCCGGTGGCGCTCGCACAGAGCGAGGAGGGCGTCGCCGGTGGGGAGCCGCGCGAAGGGGACGGTCAGGCTCGTGCCGGCCGAGACCCGGATCGCCTTGCGGTAGAGCGGGTCGCAGGTTTCCGCGTCGAGCAGCACCGCGTCGGCCCCGAAGGCGGCGGCGTTGCGAAACAGCCCGCCGACATTGTCGTGGTTGGCAAGCCCCACGAGGCCGACGAGCAGGGCCGGGCTCGCCGGCACCAGGGCGTCGGGGTCGGGCTCGGGCCCGCGCAGGCCCACCGCCAGGACGCCGCGATGGATCGGGAAGCCCGCCACCGCGCCCATCACGGGTTTCGCGGCGACGTAGACGGGGGCGGCGAGGCCGGCGAGCGCCGGCGCCAGCCCGGGCAGCCGCTCGGGCGAGACGAGCACCGACTCGATCCGGAACCGGGCGGCGCCCGAGAGCAGCACCCGCAGCACCACCTCGCCCTCGGCGATGAACCGGCCCTCGCGCCCGACGAGGTCGCGCTCGCGCATCTGCGTGTAGGCGGACAGGCGCGGGTCGGCGGGGTCGTCGACGGGGATCGGCGTCATGCGGTCCGGGTTCTGGCCCTTCTGGGGATCAGCCCTTGCGGGCGGCGAGCGGGTCGGCCTCGGCCCGGGTCGGTACCTTCACCAGGGCCTCGCCGTCCAGCACCGTCTCGCCGTTGACCGCGCAGGTGCAGGTCAGGCGGGCGCGGCGGCGCTCCGGCACCAGCTCGGCCACCTCGACGGTGACGTCCACCGTGTCGCCGATGCGCACCGGCGCGCGGAAGTTGAGGCTCTGGCTGATGTAGATCGCGCCGGGGCCGGGCAGGCGGGTGCCGAGCACCGCCGAGATCAGCCCGGCGGTGTAGAGGCCGTGGGCGATGCGGGTGCCGAACGGGGTGCGGGCGGCGAAGTGCTCCGAGAGGTGGATCGGGTTGCGGTCGCCGGTGATCTCGGCAAAGCCGACCACGTCGGAGGTCGCGATGGTCTTCGACAGCGTCTCGGACAGCCCGACGCTCAGGTCCTCGAAGTACAGCACGCGCAGTTCGGGCATCATCGGCGTCGCTCCCGGTGGACGTCTTGGGGCCGCGGCCGGGCGCGCGGGGCTCCGCCGTCCCGCCGGGTCCCTCGGGGTCGCACGGGACGGGGCCGGAAATCCACTGGCGAAAGGTCGGAAGGGGCGGCGCCACCGCGGCGGCGGCACCGGCGGCGGCCCGGCCGGGGCCCGCGCCTCACCGAGAGAAAGGCGCCCGGACGTGCGGCGTTGCTGGCGTGGATCCGCCGCGTTCCGTTTCGTCATCGGTCCGGTTCAGGCGCTATCAGGCGAGCAAGAATTGATCTGATCTTCTTCTCTTCGGCTGTGCGACTTCATTTCGGAGTTGCGACGCATTAATAAAATTTTAGCGGTGCCGGCGCGACAAGAGCGCGATCCGACGATCGCTCACCCACGGCTTGTCCCATGCGTCTGTCCCTGAAGAGCAGCCTCACCGGCCTGTTCGGGATCCTCCTGCTGCTGACCCTGGCCCAGGGCGGCCTCTCCCTGTGGAAGCTCGGCTCGATCGAGGCCCGCATCGCCACCCTGGCCGACGACGCGGTGCCCTCGATCAACGAGGCGCATGCGATCAACGCCCTGGTGATGCGCGCGCGGCTCTGGCAGTTCCGGTTCATCACCGCCGACGGCGAGGCCGAGAAGGCGCTCGCCACCAAGAGCTTCTCCGAGATGGACGCGGCGCTGGGCGAGCGGATGGCGCGCTACCGGGGGCTGATCAGCTCGCCGGCCGAGGAGGAGATCTTCGGGAGCCTGAGCGCCAGGATCGCGGCCTTCCGGGCCGACTGGGCCCGCCTCAAGGGGCTTCCGAGCCAGGCCGAGATCGACGCCTATTTCCGCGGGCCGATGAACGCGACCTACCGCGCCACGATCGACACCGCCGGCAAGCTCGTCGCCCTCAACGCCGCCGCCGGCACCGCCGCCGGCGAGGCCGCCCGGACCGAGCGGGCCGAGGCCACCCGCAACGCCGTCGCGATGCTCGCGGTGTCGGTCCTCGTCACGCTCGCGGCGGTGCTGTTCTGCCTCGTGCGCGTCGTCCGGCCGCTGGGCCGCATGACCGGCGCGATGCGCCGCCTGGCCGAGGGCGAGGCCGCGACCGCGATCCCGGGCGCCGGCCGCCGGGACGAGCTCGGCGCCATGGCGGGGGCGCTCGCGGTGTTTCGCGACAACCTGGTCCGCACCCGGGCGCTCGAGGAGGAGACCGCGCTCGCCCGGGCCGGCGCCGAGGCGCAGCGCCGGCAGGCGACCCGCGCGATGGCGGACGCCTTCGAGCGGGCGGTCGGCGGCATCGTCGGCGCGGTCACGGCCGCCGCCACCGAGCTGCAGGCGACCGCCCGGACCATGACGGTCACCGCCCGGGAGACCGCCGGCCAGTCGGGCGGCGCGGCCGCGGCCGCCGCCCAGGCCGCCTCGAATGTCGGCATGGTGGCGGCGGCGGCGGAAGAGCTCGGCGCCTCGGTCGACGAGATCGGCCGCCAGGTCGACGGCTCGGCCCGGCTCGCCGGCGCCGCCGTCCGGGAGGCCGGCGCGAGCGCGGCCCAGGTCCAGGCGCTGACCGAGGCGACCCACCGCATCGGCGACGTGGTCGGGCTGATCTCGTCGATCGCCGCCCAGACCAACCTGCTCGCGTTGAACGCCACCATCGAGGCGGCCCGCGCGGGTGCGGCGGGGCGCGGTTTCGCGGTCGTCGCCGCGGAGGTGAAGGAACTCGCCGGGCAGACCGCCAAGGCGACGGAGGAGATCACCGGCCAGATCGCGGCGATCCAGGCCTCGACCGGCCAGGCGGTCGGCGCGATCGGCGGCATCACCGCGCGGATCGAGGAGATCGCGGGCGTCGCCACCGCGATCGCCGCGGCGGTGGAGGAGCAGGGCGCGGCGACCCGCGAGATCGTCCGCAACGTCTCGGACGCCGCCGCCGGCACCGGCGAGGTGACGGCGAGCGTCTCCGGCGTCGCCCGGGCGGCGGACGAGACCGGCGCGGCGGC
Source organism: Methylobacterium sp. ap11 (assembly GCF_900110515.1). Lineage (NCBI taxonomy): Bacteria > Pseudomonadati > Pseudomonadota > Alphaproteobacteria > Hyphomicrobiales > Methylobacteriaceae > Methylobacterium > Methylobacterium sp. ap11. The sequence goes on from NZ_FOEB01000030.1 coordinate 28,324, forward strand.
GAGCCAGGTGCTCTCGGCGGCCTCCGAGCTGTCGCGCCAGTCCGAGCAGCTCTCGGCCGAGGTCGCCCGCTTCCTCGACACCGTGCGGGCGGCCTGACGCCCGCACGGGACCGACGCATCGGAAGGACCGCCCCGGGGGCTCCGGGGCGGTCCTTCGTCGTTTCCGCGCTCAGTTCAGCGCCTGCGGATCGGCCTCGGTCAGGAAGGCGGCGACCTCGCGGAAGAACTGCATCCGGTTCTTCTCCATCATCACCGTGTGGGTGCCTTCGCCGAGTTCCACGAAGCGCTTGTAGGGCGTGCGGGTGAGGCGGGCGAAGTACTCTTGCGCCTGGTAGCTCGGCAGGTCGGCGTCCCATTCGGCGTGGATGACGAGGGTCGGCACCCGGATCTCGCCGGGATCGTAGAGCGGCGTGCCGGCCTGCCAGTAGTCCTGCGAATCGGCCACCACCCCGTTCGGCGCCCGGAGCACCGGGGGCGTCTGCGCGGCCCCGGCGGCGTCGGTCGCGAAGGTGGCGTCGGCCCATTGCTCGAACCAGCCGGGCGGGATCAGGTCCGCCTGCTTGTCCGCCGGCACGCCCTTGAGCCAGCGCTCCCTGGCGCTGTCGCGGCTCACGCTCCGGTAGGCGCCGAGCGGCCCGCTCGTGCCGAGGAGCGAGGGCGTGCGCGACAGCCATTGCGGCGCGTAGAGGACGAGGCGGTTGACCGCGTCGTTGTGGGTGCTGGTGTAGAGCCCCATGGTCGAGGTGCCCCAGGACCAGCCCATCAGGTCGATCCTGTCCACCCCGCGCCGCCGGCGGATGAAGTCGACCGCCTGTCCGACCACCGCGGCGGCGTCCCTCGTCCGCATGAAGGGTTTTCCGTCGGCGGCCGGGCGGCCCATCGCGGCGGGGCGGCCCGAGAGGCCGTAGCCCGGCAGGTCGACGAGGTAGACGTCGAAGCCCAGCCCCGCGAGGTAGTCCATCATCGACAGGCCGGCGAGCGGCAGGTCGAAGGCGGTCGAGGCCGGGTAGGTCGCGCCGTGGACGTAGAGCAGGATGCGGTCGGGCGCGAACCGCTCGGTCCCGGCCGGGCGCTTGTTGCGCAGGTAGACCGAGACCCCGTCCTCCGGGCCGGGGAGGCGGAATTCCTCCATGGCGAGACGGGGCGGGGCCGCTTGCGAGGCGGCGGGCGCCGCCGAGGCAGCGGACCCCGAGAGGGTGCTACCCAGGGCGGCGGGTGCCGCCGCGAGCCCGCCGAGGACGAGGCGGCGGGGCATCCGCCCCGGGGACGGGGGCGGCGATGAATGCGGCATGGTCGTCTCCTCCTGGCCCACCGCGTCTCGGTGGGTGCCCGCCGTGTCCCGGCGGATCTCCGCCTGTGGCCGGCGGCTGACGGCAGTGAAGCCGGCGCGGGGGCCCGGTGCAACCGCCGGCCCGGCATGGCACCGATGCGGCGTCGTGCGGCGCGCGCCCCCTGGCCGGCGCCGCCCGGCCGGGGCATAGACGACCGGCCGCCATCCGCGCGAGGCCCGCCCCGTGACCCCCTCCGACACCGATCCCGGCCTGCGTGCCACCGTGGGCCGCGTCGCCCTGCTCAATCTCGGCTATTTCGGGATCGAGGCGAGCGTGGCGGTGGCGATCGGCTCGGTGGCGCTGGTGGCCGACAGCGTCGACTTCCTGGAGGATGCGGCGCTCAACCTGCTGATCGTCGCCGGCCTCGGCTGGCGGCCGGCGGCGCGGGCCCGGCTCGGCGCCGCGATGGCCGGCATCCTGCTGCTGCCGGGGCTCGCCGCGGCCTGGACCGCCTGGCAGAAGTTCTGCGCCTTCACGGCCCCGGATCCGGTGCCCCTGACCCTGACGGGGCTCGGGGCGCTCGCCGTCAACCTCGCCTGCGCCGTGATGCTGGCGCGCCACCGCGAGGGCCGCGGCAGCCTGACCCGGGCGGCCTTCCTGTCGGCCCGCAACGACGCGGTCGCCAACGTGGCGATCGTGGCGGCCGGGCTCGTCACCGCCGCCACCCTGTCGACCTGGCCCGGCTTCGCCCCCTGGCCCGACCTGGTGGTCGGCCTCGGCATCGCGGCGATGAACGCCGACGCCGCCCTGGAGATCTGGCAGGCCGCCGCCGCCGAGCGCCGGGCCGCCCGCGAGGCGGCGTGAGGCGGCGATCCCCGGGCCGGCGGGGTGCTACGCGCCCGGCTCTCCCGCCCCCTCGGCGTCGCGCCCGATCAGGTCGCGCAGGGTCGCCCCGGTCGGGCCGGCCAGCACGTCCGCCAGGGTGAAGCGGTCGAGCTCGCGGATGAAGCTCCGCTCGGCCGCGTCGAGCGCGGTCTTCAGCAGGCAGCGCCCGGCGAGCGGGCAGGGGCCGCGGCCGCACTCGACGAGGCAGCCGAGGCCCTCCAGCTCCGCCACCACGGCGCCGAGGCGCACCTCCGCCGGCGGCCGGGCCAGGCGCACCCCGCCGGAGCGGCCCTGCCGGGCCTCGATGTAGCCCGCCCCCGTGAGCCCGCGCGCCACCTTCTGGAGGTGGTTCAGCGACACCCCGAAGGTGCGCGCGACGGCGGGCGTCGTCGTCCAGCCGCCGCCCTCAACCGCCCCGAGATAGAGCAGCAGGCGCAGCGACAGGTCGGTGTAGAGCGAGAGCCGCAGGGCGCTGTCCTTCTCGGTCGGCGCCCGGGCCGCGCCCGCCGCCGGAGCGACGGCGAACGAGGCGGAAGGCCCGCGCGCCGCAGGGGATGGGTCGGTGTCGAGGAACCCCGGAGCCGTCGCGGTCCGGCGGGCGACGGCGGCGATCCGGGGATTGCCGACGCGCCCGGGCGGACGGGAAAGCACTCGCACGAGTTTATCGCCGGCCAGCGGATTTGGCCAGGGCGGCCCGGCCGCGGATCGGCGCGGGCCGGCATTCGCGCCCGTTCGCGAGGTCTAAACCTGGTAATTCATGTGCGTGTTTGCGTGCCGGGGGAAATCAGCGTTCGATAAACATTTGCGAGGGCAGACGATGCCGTTGCGTCTTAAGTGAAGCCTCGAGGCGCCCCGATCGGCGAGACCGGCCGGCGGGATCCGGGATCTTCCGCCCGGCGGCCTTCTCGACACTCCAGGGGCCGCCCGTGCCGCGCTACTTCTTCGACATCAACGACCACGACCTGTCGCACCGCGACGACGAGGGCAGCGAGTGGCCGAGCCGCGAGGCCGCCCAGGCCCACGCCATGCGGATCCTGGCCGACATCGCCCGCGACGAGGCCCGGCGCCAGGACCGGCTGCACCTGTTCGTCACCATCCGGGACGAGGCCCGGGCGGTGCTCGGCGTCGCGTCGCTGGCGGTGTCCTGCACCTGGGTCGACTGACCCGGACCCGGCGGGTCCGGCCGGGGGCTCGAGCCGGGGACCTCGCCCGACCGGGCGCCGGGGCGTGGTGCGGCGCAAACCGTCGCGGCCCGAAACCCTGTCCCCGACGGACCGTTACCCCCGCGCTTTAACGTGTGTTGGGTGCGAGGCGACGTGACGGACCGGCCGATCGAGGACTACGCCGTCATCGGCGACACCTGCACGACGGCGCTGGTCGCCCGGGACGGATCGATCGACTGGCTGTGCTGGCCCTGCCACGACAGTCCTGCGGTGTTCCTGCGCCTCCTCGACGAGGACAAGGGCGGGGCCTGCGAGATCCTCCTCGACGGCCTGCGCGAGACGCGCCGGGCCTACCGGCCCGGCACCACCATCCTGGAGACGGTGTTCGTCACCGCGACCGGGACGCTCCGGCTCACCGACTTCATGCCGCTCCACCCCCTGGCGGAGGTGCCCGACGAGGGCCCGGACGGCGCCCCCCACGGCCGGATCGTGCGGATCGCCGCCTGCGAGGCCGGGACGGTGTCGGGGCGCTTCCGGGTGCGTCCGACCTTCGACTACGCCCGCGACGGCGCCGTCCTCGAGCCCGAGGCGGGCGGGACGGTGCTGTGCCGGCGCCGCTCGAAGCCGGAGGGCGTGCGGGTCGCCGCCACGGTGCCGCTCGCGGTCACCGGCGACCGGGTCGAGGCGGCGTTCGCCCTGCGGGCCGGGGAGGGGGTGTCCCTGGTCCTCGCCCACCGGAAGGACGACGACGGCGACATCGGGCACGCCGCCGCGAGCCTGTCGGCGACGGAAGACTACTGGCACGAATGGTCCGGGCGCTGCACCTATGACGGGCCGCACCGCGACAGCGTGCTGCGCAGCGCGCTGGTGCTCAAGCTCCTGACCCACGCGCCCTCGGGCGGGATCATCGCGGCCTCCACCACCAGCCTGCCGGAGGCGGTGCCGGGCACGCGCAACTTCGACTACCGCTACGTCTGGATGCGGGACGCGAGCTTCACCGTCACGGCCTTCGTCAATCTCGGCTACGTGCGCGAGGCGGCGGAGTTCCTGCGCTTCCTGCGCGACGCCGACCACAGCCGCGGCCGCGACCTGGAACTGATGTACGGCATCAACGGACGCGTGCCGGAGGAGGAGATCCTCGACCACCTGCGCGGCTGGCGCGGGGTCGGCCCGGTGCGGATCGGCAACGCGGCCTCGGGCCAGCACCAGTACGACATCTACGGCGAGTTCCTGGTGGCGCTCCACGCCTTCCTGGACGCCGTCGACTACGACCCGCCGGTGAAGGTCAACGACCACCTGCCCGAGGCGCTCGGCCACCTCACCGACCACGTCATCCGCTGCCGCCACGCGCCCGATCACGGCATCTGGGAGCTGCGCGACGAGACGCGCCAGATCCTCCACACCAAGGGCATGCTCTGGGTCGCCCTCGACCGGGCGGTGCAGATCGCCGAGGCCGTCGAGGTGGCGGCCCCCGAGCGGGTCGAGGAGTGGCGGCGCGTCGCCGCCGAGATCCGGGCCGAGTACCACGACAAGGGCTGGAACCCCCGCGTCGGCGCCTACACCCAGGCTTACGGCTCCGACGACCTCGACGCCGCGGTCCTGCGCACGGTGCTGTTCGGTGCCTTCGAGCCGCATTCGCCCCGGGTCGCCGCGACGCTCGAGGCGGTGAGCGCCGGGCTCGGCGACGGCGACCTCCTCTATCGCTACCGCAACGCCGACGGCTTCGAGCACCCGGAGGCGACCTTCGCGGCCTGCGCGTTCTGGCGCGTCGGCTGCCTGGCGCTCGCCGGGCGCATGGCCGAGGCCGAGCCGCTCTTCGCCCGGTTGCTGACCCGCGGCAACGACCTCGGGCTGTTCGCAGAGGAGATCGACGCGGGGTCGGGCGAGCAGCGCGGCAACGTCCCGCAAGGCTTCACCCACATGGCGATCATCAACCACGCGGTGCGCCTCGACCGGGCGGCGCGCCACCGGGACGCGCCGATGGACGAGCCGTTCCGCCAGGCCGTCGGGGCCTGACGCGCGGCGGAGCGGGCGGGAACGCCCTCGCGGGGGGTGGGCACCGCTGCCCGAATTTGCTCTAAGGCACGGACGGGCGCCGCCTCGCGGGCGGGCCCGATCCGAATCCTTCATACCGGGAAACCAGCCGTGGCGGGCGAGCCGTTCTTCATCACCACCGCCATCTCGTACCCCAACGGGGTGCCGCATATCGGCCACGCCTACGAGGTGATCGCCGCCGACGCCATCGCGCGCTTCAAGCGCCTCGACGGCTACGACGTGTTCTTCACCACCGGCACCGACGAGCACGGCCTCAAGATCCAGCAGACCGCCGCCAAGGCCGGGATCAGCCCGCGCGCCTTCGTGGACGACATGGCGCCGCGCTTCCGCGCCATGGCCGAGCAGCTCGACTGCTCCTTCGACCGCTTCATCCGCACCACCGACGCCGACCACGTCGCCTCGGCCCAGGCGCTGTGGCGCCGGATGGAGGAGAACGGCGACATCTACCTCGCCAAGTATGCCGGCTGGTACTCGGTCCGCGACGAGGCCTATTACGACGAGGCCGAGCTCGTCACCTTGGCCGACGGCAGCCGCCGGGCCGAGAAGACCGGCACGCCGGTCGAGTGGGTCGAGGAGGAGAGCTACTTCTTCCGGCTCTCGGCCTACGGCGAGCGCCTGCTCGCCCTCTACGAGGCGAACCCGGACTTCATCGGCCCCGATTCGCGCCGCAACGAGGTGACGAGCTTCGTCCGCTCGGGCCTGCAGGACCTGTCGGTCAGCCGCACCACCTTCGACTGGGGCGTGCCGGTGCCGGGCAACCCGGCCCACGTCATGTACGTCTGGGTCGACGCGCTGACGAACTACATCACGTCCTGCGGCTTTCCCGACGAGGGCGCGCCGCGCTGGCGCCAATGGCCGGCGGCGCTCCACGTCATCGGCAAGGACATCATCCGCTTCCACGCGGTGTACTGGCCGGCCTTCCTGATGTCGGCCGGTCTCCCGGTCCCGCAGCGCGTCTTCGGCCACGGCTTCCTGCTCAACAAGGGCGAGAAGATGTCGAAGTCGCTCGGCAACGTCGTCGCCCCGACGGCGCTCGCCGAGGCCTACGGCGTCGACCCCCTGCGCTACTTCATGCTGCGCGAGGTGCCGTTCGGCCAGGACGGCAGCTACTCGCACGAGGCGATCGTCAACCGCCTCAACGCCGACCTCGCCAACGACCTCGGCAACCTCGCCCAGCGCTCGCTGACCATGATCGCCCGCAATTGCGGCGGTCAGGTTCCGCAGGCCGGCGAGCCGTCCGCCGCCGACCGGGCGCTGCTGGCGCTCGCCGACGCGCTGCCGGAGAAGGCGAGGGGGCTGATGCGGGACCTCGCCCTGCACGCGGTGCTCTCCGAGATCTGGGCGGTCGTCGCGGAGGCCAACCGCTACTTCGCCGGCCAGGAGCCCTGGAGCTTACGCAAGACCGACCCGGCCCGGATGGAGGCGGTTCTGTACACCACCGCCGAGGTGCTGCGGGCGGTCGGCATCCTGGTCCAGCCCTTCATCCCGAGCGCCGCCGCCCGGCTCCTCGACCTGCTGGCGGTGGCGCCCGACGCGCGCAACCTCGCCGCCATCGGGCCGGATCACCGCCTCGCGCCCGGCACGGCCCTGCCGGCGCCGAGCCCGATCTTCCCGCGCTACGTGGAGCCCGAGGCGTGAGCCTGGTCGACAGTCACTGCCACCTCGATTCGCCCGGCCTCGCCGAGCGGCTGCCCGAGGTGCTGGCCCGGGCGAAGGCGGCCGGGATCGACCGCATGGTGACGATCTCGACCCGGGTCGCCCGGTTCGAGACCTACCGGCGTTTAAGCGAGGCCCACCCCGAGGTGCTGTTCACGATCGGCACCCACCCGCACCAGGCCGGCGAGGAGCCGGACGTGCCGGCGGCCGAGATCGTCGCCCTGTCGCGCCATCCGCGCTGCATCGGCATCGGCGAGGCCGGGCTCGACTACCACTACGATTACGCCCCCCGGGACGTGCAGCAGAAGGTCTTCCGCACCCACATCGCGGCGGCGCGCGAGAGCGGGCTGCCGCTCGTGATCCACGCCCGCGAGGCGGACGAGGACGTGGCGGCGATCCTCGCCGAGGAGATGGCGCGCGGGCCGTTCAAGGCGGTGCTGCACTGCTTCTCGTCGGGGCGGCGGCTCGCCGAGGTGGGGGTCGAGCTCGGCCTCTCCGTGTCGTTCTCCGGCATCGTGACCTTCCGCAACTCGGACGAGATCCGGGACATCGCCAGGGGCGTGCCGCACGACCGCCTGCTGGTCGAGACCGACGCGCCGTACCTCGCGCCGGTGCCGCATCGCGGCCGGCCGAACGAGCCGGCCTTCGTCGCCGACACCGCCCGGGTGCTGGCCGAGACCGTGGGCCTCGCGCCCGAGGCGCTCGCGGCCCTCACCACCGCCAACTTCTACCGCCTGTTCGACAAGGCCGCCGCACACAGCTGAGGGCTCCGACCGCATGCCGACCCTGACCCTTCGCATCCTGGGCTGCGGCTCCTCGGGCGGCGTGCCGCGGGTCGGCTACGGCTGGGGCGCCTGCGACCCGGCGGAGCCCAAGAACCGGCGCCGGCGCTGCTCGCTCCTGGTCGAGCGCCGGGAGGCCGGCGACGAGGCGACGACCGTGCTGGTCGACACCTCTCCGGACCTGCGCGAGCAGCTCCTCGACGCCGCGGTGGCGCGCCTCGACGGGATCCTGTTCACCCATTCCCACGCCGACCACACCCACGGCATCGACGACGTGCGCCCGCTGGTGATCCACATGCGCCGGCGCATCCCGGTCCACGCCGACGCCACGACCTCCGACCTGCTGCGCGCCCGCTTCGCCTATTGCTTCACCTCGCGGGAGGGCAGCCTCTACCCGCCGATCCTCGACCTGCACGCGCTCGAGGCCGGCGCGCCGGTGAGCGTCGGGGGCCCGGGCGGTCCCGTCACCGCCACGGCCTTCGTCATGGAGCACGGGCCCCAGGAGAAGGCGCTGGGGTTCCGCTTCGCCGACGCGGCCTACGCGCCGGACGTGAGCACGATGCCGGACGCCGCCAAGGCCGCTTTACGCAACCTCGACCTCCTGATCGTCGATGCCTTGCGCGATTCGCCCCATCCGACCCATTTCTCGGTCTCGGACGCCCTGGCGCTGATCGAGGAGGTGGCGCCGCGCCGCGCCGTCCTGACCAACCTCCACACCGACCTCGACTACGAGACCCTGCGCCGGCGCCTGCCGCCCGGGGTGGTCCCGGCCTATGACGGGCTCTCGCTCGCGGTCGACGGCTGATCGGCCGGCCGGAGGTGGACCGCGAGCCAGACGGTCGCCTCGTCGGGGCTCGTCCACTCGACCCGGTGGCGCAGGCGGGCCGGGATCGTCAGGTGGTCGCCGGGTTCGAGCCGCCGCGGCGCCGGTTCGCCGTGCAGGTGCAGGCCGGCGCTTCCCGAGAGCAGCACGACCCACTCGTCGAAGGGCTGGTCGTACCAGAAGCCCGGCGGGCTCGCCTGGCCGGTGGAGACGATCCGCTCGACGCGGCCGTACGGTCCTTGCGCCAGCACGTCGGTCGTCTCGTCGGGCTGCGGCGAAGCGGGCAGGCCGGCGAAGAGGTTGGCGGTCGTCATGCGGGTCGTCATGCGGGTCGTCGTGGCGCGTCCGGCATCGGGGCGGGGTCGCGAGCGCCGTGCCGGATGCCGACTACGACGATCTCGCTCGCGGTCGCGACGTAGAAGATCAGGTAGGGGCTCGCCAAGGTCCTGCGCATGGGACGAAGGTCGGTCGGTGGTCCGCTGCCGGGCTGTTCGAGCAAGCGCCCGATCGCCGCCTGGATGCGGGCCTGGACGCGGCGGGCGCCGTACGGGGATTTCTCGGCGACCCCGTCCAGTATCCGCTCGAGTTCGTCCGCCGCCTCGGGCGTGTAGCGCAACCTCACAGGCCGTGCTTCGCCCAGATGGCTCGTATCCGCTCGTCGCTCGCGAATTCGCCCCGGGCGGCCTGCGCCAGGGACTTGGCGAACGACGCCTTCTCATCGGGGTCGAGAACGACGAGCCCCGGCTCGTCGTCGAGGACGGCCAGCATGACGCGGGCGACATCGTCCTGTGCCTCGGGCGAGAGGGTGCGGACGCGTTCGATGGCGTGTTCGAGGAGTTCGGTCATGGTGGCATCATGCACCCGATTCGCGTCGGCATGAAGGGAAACCGGGCGTGTCCCGGTCGCGCGTCCCGGCCTGCCGATCCCGTTAAAGTTCCATAATGCTGCTTATGCGACTCGTGGCAGGAGAGAGGAGTCCGAGGTCATGTCGCGCTGCCGGCCGTGGTCCATCCGGCCGTGGTCCATGCCGCGCGTGGACGGCCCGCGGCGGTCGGGCACCGTCCAAAGCGAGCGTGGCCGCCATCGACCGCGTGCGGACCCGCGACGGCGCCGGTCGCCGCCGCAGGCCTTCGTCGGCGCCGCGGCGGGGACGCGCCCCGCCCTACGCCGCCCGCCCCTCGGTCTCCCGGGCGAGACCGTCCACCACCGCGGCGATTCCCGAACCGTCGCTGCCGCCCGCCGCCGCGTAGGCCGCGCGCTGGCGGTCGGCGCTGGTGCCCTCGCGGGCGATGCGGCGGGCGTCGTCGAGGGCGTCCTCGCACCCGAGCGCCGCCGCGTCCTCGGCGACGAGCGAGAGCAGACCCTCGATCGCCTCGCCGAACGGCACGGCGCGGCCGGCCCCGGCGTCGATCAGGGCGGCGCGCACGCCGTCGCGCTGGGCCCGCCACAGGTTCTCGCGGATCACCGCCCGGGCAACCCCGTCGAGGGCGGCATTCAGGTCCGGCCGGCGCTCGGCGGCGCGCACGAGGCAGCGGTACAGGCTCGCGATCGCCACCGCGTCCTCGACCCGGGTGCAGCTGTCGGCGATGCGCAATTCGAGCGTCGGGTAGCGGATCGAGGGCCGCAGGTGCCACCACAGGAAGCTCGCATCCTCGATCGCCCCGGCGGCTTTCATCACCGACACGAAGCGCTCGAACTCCGCCGTGCTCGCAAACAGGTCCGGCAGCCCGGTGCGGGGCATCTCGCCGAACACGCTGAGGCGGTAGCCGGCAAGGCCGGTGTCGCGCCCCTCCCAGAACGGCGAGGAGACCGAGAGCGCCAGCAGCGCCGGCAGGAACGGCAGCAGACGGTTCATCAGGTCGACCCGCTCGTCGGGCCGCGCTACCTCGACGTGGACGTGCATGCCGCTCACCAGCGTGCGCCGCCCGATCATCCGCACCGCGTCGAGGATGCCGTCGTAGCGCGCCCCGTCGGTCGGGGATTGCGCGTCCCAGGCCGCGCCCGGATGGGTGCCGGCGCCGAAGACCAGGATCCCGTGCGCCCGCCCGATCTCGGCGAGGCCGCGGCGCAGGGCCGACAGCCCGCTCAGCGCCTCCGCGGGCGTGGTGGCGGGCGGCGTCGCGATCTCGATCTGGCTCTGCAGCAATTCGCGCTCGGCCGCCGGCAGCAGCGCCTTGGCGGCGGCGTGGAAGCCCCGGACGCCCTGGCCCGGCGTGCCCCGGGTGGCGGCGTCCGCCAGGAAGAACTCCTCCTCGATGCCGAAGCGGTAGGCAGGGCCGGTCATGCGCGCGGAATCCTTGGTCGAGGGAGGGCGGGATATAGCGGCCGCGCCGCGGCCGACCACGCCGGCCGCGCCCTCAGCCGCGCAGGGTCCACAGCGTCAGGACAAGGACGGCGAGCGCGAGGGCGGCGAGCCCCGCCAGGATCACCGCCCGGTGGGCGCCGCCACGGGCGGGCGGCGGCGGCACCCGGTCCGGGGCGGCCGCCGTCGCGGCTGCGGCCGCGGCGGGCGGCGGTTCCGGCGCGGGCGCGGCGGGGGCCGGTGCCGGCGGCTCGGGCAGCCGGATCGCGCCGGCGGGCAACGGCGGTCCGCCGCCCTGCAGCAGGATCTCGTCGGGATCGACCGCGATCCCGGCCTCCTCCAGCTCGATCAGCACCAGCGCGATGTCCTCGGCGCTCATCCGGTCGACCGGCAGGGCCCGGCGCAGGTCGTCGGGGGTGAGCTCGCCCCGGCTGCGGCCGAGAGCGACCAACTGGTCGAGGGTGGTCCTGTCGAAGGCGGCCTGCATCGGCGGATCTCCGGTCCGGCGGGCCCGGGTTCTCCCGTGAGCGTGGCACCGCGCGGTGTGCCAACGCGCACCGGCCGGAATGCGTTTCCCGGTCACGCTCGCGCCCAGAAGCGGGTAGACAACCTCCGGGCTCCCGGTGCCCGTCGGGACCACCGAACCCAGGCGAGCCATGAACGCGCATCCGTCCCACGTCCGTCCGGCCCCCGAGGGGCCCCGGCCGGTCCTCGCCCGGATCACGCCGCCGGCCCAGCCGCTCGGGCCGTGGCGCTTCCTGAGCACCGTGGTGCGCAACCCCCTCGAGGCCTGGCCGGAGACGATCTACCGCGAGCCGGTCTACACCTCGACCGTTCTGGGCAATTCCAGCCTGTTCGTGATGGCGCCGAACCTGATCCGCCGGGTGATGGTGGACGATGCCGACGCCTTCGAGAAGTCGGAGGTCCTGCGCCGTGCCCTCTCGCCGGCGCTGGGCGACGCGATCCTGACCGCCGACGGCGCGCGCTGGCGCTGGCAGCGGCGGGCGGCGGCGCCGATCTTCCGGGCCGAGCGCATCCGCAGCTTCGTGCCGGCGATGATCGCGGCGGCCGAGCGCACCCGCGACGCGCTGGCGGCCGATTCGGGCGCCGAGGTCGACCTCGCCCAGACGATGATGCGCACCACCTTCGAGATCATCGTCGAGACCATGCTGCCGGGCGCCGGCGGGATCGACGCGGCCCGGGTCGAGCGCGGCATCACCGACTACCTCGAATCGACCAGCTGGGTCGTCGCCCTCACGCTGCTGCGGGCGCCGGCCTGGCTGCCGTTCCCGGGTCGCGCCAAGGCCGAGCGGGCCAAGACCTACCTGCGCGACGAGCTGCTGCGCCTCGCCGCCGAGGGGCGCCGCACCGGCACCGAGGGGCGCAACGACCTCCTGAGCCTCCTGCTCGCCGCCCGCGACCCGGAGACCGGGCAGGCGATGGACGACCGCGACGTCGCCGACAACCTGCTCACCTTCGTGACCGCCGGGCACGAGACCACGGCGCTCGCCCTCACCTGGGCGCTCTACCTCCTCTCCCACCACCCGGAGAGCGAGGCGCTGATCGCCGCCGAGGTCGAGGCGGCGACCGCCGGGGGGCCGCTCGCGCCCGAGCACGTCGACGCCCTCCCCTACACCCGCCAGGTGATCCTGGAGGCGATGCGGCTCTACCCGCCGGTGCCGGTGGTGGTGCGGGCCGCATTGCGCGACGTCGACCTCGACGGGATACCGGTGCGCGCCGGCACGCCGATCACGATCCCGATCTACGCCGTGCACCGCCACGCGGCGCTGTGGGACGAGCCGGAGCGCTTCGACCCTGCCCGTTTCGCCCCCGAGGCCGCCAAGGCCCGCGACCGCTACGCCTACCTGCCCTTCGCCGCCGGCCCGCGCATCTGCATCGGCATGGGGTTCGCGCTCTCCGAGGCGGTGGCGATCCTGGCGGTGCTGGTGCGCTCGCTGCGCTTCTCGCTCCGGCCCGGCTACCTGCCGGTGCTCAAGCAGCGCATCACCCTGCGCCCGTCCGAGGGCATGCCGATGCGGGTGAGCCGGCGCTGAGGCGCCCGGCGTAGCCGGCGTCGGGCCCCGGCGGGGCGTCGGCGGTTCCCGATCCCGTACGGGGCCGGCCGGCTCCGTCGTCGGTCGCCGTCGAGACCGATCGAATGCGGGACGGCCGATCGCCGCTCTCCCCGGTCGCGGGATCCCTCACCAGTAGAGCTGCGCCCGCCCGATGAACACGTCCGCGTCGATGGTCCGGCGGTTGAAGTTCAGGCTCGCCGGCGAGGGCGAGGTGTGGGAGCGGACGTAGTCGAACACGAAGCGGATGTTGCGGTCCGGGTACCAGTTCACGCCGGCGGTGAAGTCCTGCTCGATGCCGCCGCGGATGGCGCGGTCCTCGAGGTCGATGGCGCTGTAGCGCAGCCCCAGCTCGAACACCCCGGTGCCGCCGCGGCTGACGCGCTGCGCCTCCTCGACCTCCACGCCGCCGAACACCGCGTACTCGGTGGCGTATTTCGGCGCGATCGCGTAGCGCCGTCCCTTGCCGTTGAGGAGCAGGCCGGCCTGGATGTAGCCCCCCTGGAAGCTCAGGGACGGCGCCCCGCCCGAGCGGCCGATCTCGGTCAGGATGTACTCGGCCTGGAGCCGGAACGGCCCGGCCTGCCAGGCGGCCTCGAGCCCGATGCGGCCGATGCTCGTCGCGTCGCGGATGGCGCCGGTGTTGACGAACTGGCGCGCGAACAGGAACGCCTCGGAGCGGCTCGACAGGGTGAGCGCGCTGCCGTCGTTCGGCAGCGAGCGGTAGCTGCCGGCGACCCCGAGATGCAGGACGTCGTTGCCGTCCTGGCTCAGGTAGGGCGCGTAGGTCAGGCGGGTGGTCGAGGCGACGCCCTGGTCGCCGATGGCGGCGTTGTTGATGTTGCCGCCGAACACGCTCGTCACCGCGGTCCAGCGCTCGCCGTGGGTGCCGATCGCGAAGCCGAAGTTGCGTGCCGGCGCGAAGGCGTCGGCGAGCGAGCGCTCGGTGAACAGGGTGTTGTTGTCCGAGATCAGCTGGTCGAGGCTGAACGGCTCCTTCATGTTGCCGATCGCCACGATGACGTTCTGGAAGCCCTTGTAGGCGACGACCGCGTCGTTGATCGGCCGGTTCGGTTCGGCGAAATCGTACTGGAAGGCGAGCTCCAGTTCCTTGCCGAGCGTCAGGTAGCTCTCGATCCAGGAGCGGCGCACGGCGATCGGCGTGTCGAACACCGTGCCGAAGCCGCGCTGCTGCACCCGCCCGGTGCCGAAATCGAGCTGGAGCCGCCCGCCGATCCGCAGGGTCGCGGCGTCGTCGGGAAACTTCAGGGTGATGCCCTTCTCGTCGATGGTCAGCCTCTCGCCGAAGGGGCCGGGCGGGCCCTCGACCGCGCCGGCGGGCAGGCTCGCGCAGCAGGCGAGCAGGAGAACGGCGATCGGCCAGGACGGGCGCGACGGCGGGCGGGTGGGGTGAGACATGGCCGGATCCTCGCACCAGATATGTCGGAGGCTGCGTGTCATTCCATGACGGGGCTGCGACCCTCGGTGGATCCGGCCGCGTTCACCGGCCGGTGTGGCGCGCCCGCCACGACCAGGCGAGGCACCGCGCGGGCGGGGCGAACCGTGACGCGACGGCGGGGTTGTGTCGGGGACGATCGAGGAACCGCCATGCCCCCCGCCATCGACCGCCGTCTCTGCCTGTCGGGCCTCGCCGCCCTCGCCCTCGGACCGCTGACCGGCGCCGCGCGCGCGCAGGGCGCAGCCGCCCAAGGCACGCCCGTGCAAGCCGCACCCATGGGCGCGGCCGGCCGGTCCGACACCCTCCTGGTGATGGAGAAGGGCGACCACGCCCTGAGCTTCTACGAGCTCGCCAGCGGCCGGCGCACCGGGCGGGTCGAGCTGCCGGGGGAGTATCCGCACGAATTCGTCGTCGACCGGGCCGGGACCCGCGCCTACGTGGCGCTCTACGGCGCCAAGTCCTCGACCACGCCGGGCCCGGGGGGCGATGCCGTCTACGTCGTCGATCTCGCCGCCCGCAGCCTCGCCCGCACGATCGATTGCGGGCCGTTCCGGCGCCTGCACGGGATCCGCCTCGACGCGAGGGACCGGCTCATGGTGCTGAGCGAGGACCGCGACGTGCTCCTCGGCATCGACGCGCCGGAGCGGGCCGAGCGCCCGGACCGGGCGGTGGCGACCGGCGGCATCAAGGGCCACCTCTTCTCGCTGTCGCGGGACGGCGAGACGGCCTACGTCGCCAACATCCTGTCGAACACCGTGAGCCGGGTGCGGCCCTTCGCGCCCGCGGAGGCGCCCCGCATCGCCGCCACCGGCCCGTGGCCGGAGGGCAACGCCCTCTCCCCCGACGAGGCGACGCTCTACGTCGCCCACCGCCGCGGCGCGACGCTGGCGGCGCTCGCCACCGAGGCGATGACGGTGACCCGCAGCGTCCCGACGCGGGGCGACGTGGTGCGGGTCGATTGCGGGCCGGAGGGCGACCTGATCCTCGCCAACTACGCCGAGAAGAGCCTGTCGCTGCTCGATCCCGCACTCAAGGAGATGGCGGTCGTGCCGCTCGGGGCTGCGCCGGTGGCGCTCGCCCGCCACCCGTCGAGCCCGCTGGCCTTCGCGGCCCTGGAGGACGACCGGATCGCGGTGGTCGATCTCGAGGGCCGTCGGGTCCAGGGCACCCTCGCCACCGGGCGCGAGCCCGACGTGATGGTGCTGCTGCCCGGATGATCGGTGACCGGGCCCCGCGGGGCCCGGATCCGGGTCAGGCCGCCCGCATCGGGCGCTTCGGTGGCTCGAACACCGTCGCGTAGTGGGTGCGGCACCAGCGCTTGCCGGTGAGCACGCGGCAGCCGCAGACGCGCTTGGTCTCGATCGCGGTGCCGTCGCCGTCGGCCCAGAGCGGGAAGGTGCAGTCGAGGAGGCCGGCCTTGAGGAATAGCACGCCCTCGCCGCCATCGGCCGCGGCCGCCGGCACGCGGCGGGACATCGGCAGGGCGACGACGCTGCCCTCGGACGGCGGCGCCATCAGCACCGGCGCCGCGGCGGGCTCCTGGAAGGCGGGGTCCTGGAAGGCGGGCTCGCGAACCGCCGGCGCCTCGACGGCGCGCGGCAGCGGGGCTTGCGCCCGCGGCGCCTCGGGCTGCGGGGCGGCCGGCTTGACGACCGGCGCGGCGGCGGCCGCGGGCTTCGCCGCGACGGGGCTCGCGGCCCGCGCGACCGGCGCGGCCTTGCGGGCCGGCGCCGGCGCCTTGTTGGCGGCGAGGAACGCCCGGGTGGCTTCCTCGAGGGCGCGCGCGCTCATCACCGGCGCCTCGGCGCGGGCGGGCTCGGCGGGCGGTTTGGCCGGGACGGGCTTGTCGGCGACGGTTTTGGCGACGACCGGCTTGGCCGCCGGCTTGTCCTGCGGCGCCTTGGCGGGGGCCGGCTTCGCGGCGGCCGCCGGGACGGCCTTTGCAGGCTCGGCCCGGGTGGGCTCGGCCTTGGAGACGAGCACCCTGGCGGGGGCGGCCGCGGCGGGCTGCAGGGTGGAGGGCAGGATCCGCGACGGCAGGATCCGGGGAGCGGCCTTGGCGGGCTCGGCGCCGGCCTGGACCTTCGCGGGCTCGCTCCGGGCAGGCTCGACCTTGACGGCCGGTTCCGCCTTCGCGGGAGCGACGGCCTGTGCCGGGGCTTCCGGCTTGGGCTGGGCGGCCGCCGTCTGCGCGGCTGCCTTGGCCTGCTGGCGCGCCAGGGCGGCTTGCGCCACCCGGCCGATCACGTCGGCCACCGACGTGCCGATCACGCCGGCGATCTCCGCCGGGTCATGTCCCTCGATCCACAGCGCGACCGCCTTCTCGGTCGCCTCAGCCGTCCACACCGCGTCGTTCATTTCCAAAAGGGCTCGTTCCAGTTCGAATCGGAAAGGCGGGATATACGGCGAGTCTCCTCACCAAGTCCCTTCTCATGACGCAAGGGTGGGATGCGACCGATCGCCAGCCCGCGAAAGACTGCGGCCACGCTCCCGCCTCAAACCGCCGCCCCGCGCATGGCGGCGTCGGCCGATTCGGCCACGGGCGGCACGCCGTCGACGAGGGTGCTCGCCGCGTCCCCGGTTTTCAAGGCGTCTTCGGCCCGAGCGGTGCCCTCGGCGTCCGGGGCCTTCACGCCATCGTTGGCCTTCACGCCGTCCTTGGCCCTCAGGGCATCCTCGGCCCTCAGGGCATCCTTGGCCTTCAGCGCCTGGGCGGCCCGGGCATAGCCCCCGTCCTCGCCGTCGACGAAGTGGACGTGGTCGCGCAACGCCGCCACCGGGGTGATGCAGGTGGTGAGCGCCGCGCCCTGGCGGTGCAGGCCGAACCGCACCAAGCCCGCCGCCTCCGCCGCCTCCAGCCGCGCCTCGATCCGCGCCGCGAGGTCGGGGCTGCAATCGAGGGTCATGCGCAGGCCGTCGTCGTATTTGCGGAAATCGGTGTTGGCGACCAGCTCGTCGAGATAGCGCGGCGCCGAGAAGCCGCCGAGCCGCAGGCCGAGGCGGAAGATCAGGTGGCCGACCAGCGTCGTGCCCAGGACATGCAGGCGGCGCAGAGCCAGCGAGCCCTTGAGCGGTCCTCGCGCCCGCACCTCGTGGGCGAGGCCCGGCGGCGGCCAGCGCAGGCGCGGCCCGCCCGGCGGCAGAGGGTGGCCGCGGGCCGGCGCCTCGCCGGCCAGCCGCACGACGTCGGCGATCGCCGCGCGGGCCGCCGTCCGGTCGGCGCGCTCGGCCGCGACCACCAGGACCGACAGGATCAGCCCGTGCCGGGCGCGCGCCGGCTCGAACCGGCAGGTCAGGCCGGTGAGGTCCGGCTGGGTGCCGGGCGGCGCCGGTGCCACGGCATGGAGCCCGCGCTTGAGCACCCGTTCGGCATAGGCGAGGCCGCCGCCCATGAACATCGCGTAGGCGACGTCCGGCGAGGGCGCGTAGCGCGCCACCTCCACGGCGTGGCCGGCGGCGCGGATCTCGGAGACCGGCACCAGGGCGGCCCGCAGGCTCAAGGCCATCGCGTCGCGGGCCCAGGCCACCGTGGCGGCGAGGGCCGCCCGGGCCGCCGCCTCCTCGTCGGGCGCGATCAGGACGCTCGCCCCGTCGCCCCCGAACACGAAGGGCAGCTCGCGCCGGTCGAGCGCGTTGCGCAGGGCGGCGATCACCGCCGCCCCGGCGAAGTTCACCGCCCGGTAGCGCCCCGCCGCGATGGCGGCGGTGGAATCGACCACGTCGGTGACCGCCACCCACCAGCCGTCCGGCACGGGGCGGTACTGCGCGTCGTCGAGCACGCTCAGGAAGTCCGTCGCCGGGGCGAGGTCGGCGTAGCGGAAGCCCTCGGCCGCCGAGGACGTGCCGGCGGGCGCGGCGGCACGAGGGGTGGCGTCGGGCATCGTGGGTATCGCGGTCTCCATCCGTGCCAAACGTCCGGGCCCGCGGCGCCGGTTCCCCGCGCGGGCGTATCGGCGGGGTGATCCGGCGGTGAGCGCCCGATGTGCGACGGGGTTCGGCCCGAACGCGAACGGGCGCGGGTCGGCCCCGCCCCACGCTCGCAGGGAGACGCCAACCCGCGCCCGTATCGCGACCACCCCGGTAGAGGCCGATGCTCGTCCGGCGAGCCGGAGCGGCGCGGGTCCCGAGGTCCCGTGCGGGGCCTACGCCATGCCGAGGGCCTGCATGTAGAGCTCGAGGATGGCCTCCTCCTCCTGGCGCTCCGAATGGTCCTTCTTGCGCAGGCGCAGGATGGTGCGGACCGCCTTCACGTCGAAGCCGCGGCCCTTGAGCTCCAGCATCACGTCCTTGATGTCGCCCTGGAGGCCGGCCTTCTCCTCCTCCAGGCGCTCGATGCGCTCGATGAACTGCTTGAGCTCCTCGGCGGCGACGCCCGACGAGGCGACGTCGGCATCCGGCATGCTGTGCGCGTTCATTCACGAATCTCCTTGCCGACGGGTCCGGTGCCGCCGCGGGCGGACGCGGCCATCAGGCACCCCAACCCACTGACGGATGGCGGCCTTCGCGGCACGCCTTCCCGGATCTTGATAGATGCGCAACCTTACCGAGTTCTTGCGCGGCCGGGGACGGACGAGGGTCCGGAGCGCCTCGCCCTCCCCCCGGCGCGGGCAGAAATCTTCAGTGCTTCTCCGCCCGCGCCGCGAAGGATGCCGCCTGCTCGGGGGTCGCCTCGTTCTGGTGGCGCGCCTTCCACTCGTCGTAGGGCATGCCGTAGACGTGCTCGCGGCTCTGGTCCTTGGTGAGGGGCAGGCCGCGGGCATCCGCCGCGTCCTTGAGCCAGTTCGACAGGCAGTTGCGGCAGAAGCCCGCCAGATTCATCAGGTCGATGTTCTGCACGTCGGTGCGCCCCTGCAGGTGCGAGACCAGGCGGCGGAAGACCGCGGCCTCGAGCTCGGTGCGCGTGGTGTCGTCGATGCCGTCCATCGGAAGTTCCTCTCAGCCAGTGCGAACGGGAAGTCGGGGCGGGCGCCCGTCCGGTCAAGCGCGGGCGACCAACGGCCCCAGCAGGGCGGCGAAACGCGCGGCCCAGTCCTCCGCCCCGGCCGCGTCGCCGATCAGGTCCTGGCGGATCTCGATCAGGGCGTTGGGCAGGTCCCGGGCCATGGCGTGGCGGTCGATCGTGTCCCCCGGCAGGCCGCCGCCATAGGGCTGGTTGTCGCCGACCGTGAACCCGGCCGGATCGGCGCGCAACCCTGCGATCAGCGGGCCGGCGAGGCGGTCGTCCCGGTCCCACAGGATGCCGACCTGCCAGGGCCGCGCCACCCCGCGCCAGGCCGGGGTGAAGCTGTGCACCGTCACGATGGCGGGCGGCGCGCCGGCCTCCATCGCGGCCGCCACCGCGGCGTCGATGGCGTGGTCGTAGGGATCGTAGAAGCGCGCCAGCCGCTCGGCGACGCCGTCGGGCCCGATCCGCGCGTTGCCCGGGACGATCGCCCCGTCGGAGAGGCGCATCACCAGGGTCGGGTCGGTGCGGCCGCGATTGGGGTCGATGATCAGGCGCGAGAAGGTGGTGAGCAGGGCCGGCGCCCCGAGACGCCAGGCGAGCGCGCGCGTCACCGCCGCCGCCCCGATGTCGTAGGCGATGTGCCGCTCGAAATGCGGCGCGGCGACGCCGAGGTTGTCGAGGTCCGGCGGCACTGCGTTCGAGGCGTGGTCGCACAGGAGCAGCAGGCCGCACCCGGGATCGCCGGGAACCGTCTCGACGGGCTGGGGCGGGTGGCGGGGGGAAGGAGCGGCGGTCATCCGGGCGATCGGTCTTTTGGGGGGAGACGAGGGAGGAGCCCGGCCGCGCCCGAGGGCGCGCGGCGGGATCCGGCCCTCCTCCATACCCAAATGGCGGGGCGGCCTCCATCGGTGCGCCACGGTGACGCCGGGCGCGACTTGCCATAGTGACGGACGCGACCGACGATTCCCCCGCCCCGGGAGCGCCCTGCGCGAAGGCCCGCCGATGTCCCGCACCCCCCTGCCCGACCTCGCCGCCGGCGCCCCGGCCGCCGGCCCGCCGGCTGCCGCCGATCTCGGCCCGGCGCTCGCCGCCCTCGTCGCCGGCGCGGTGGCGATGGGCCTGTCGCCGGTCCTGGTGCGGGTGGTCAGCCCGGAGGTCGGGCCGTTCGCCAGCGCGTTCTGGCGCGTCGCCCTGGCGCTGCCGGTGCTCTGGGGCTGGATGCGCTGGGAGGAGGCGCGGGCGCCGCACCTGCGCCGCGGCGTCACCCCCTCGGCGCTGCTCGCCGGCCTCGCCTTCTCGGGCGACCTCCTGTTCTGGCACCTCGCGATCCTCGGCACCACGGTGGCCAACGCCACCTTCTTCGCCACCACGGCGCCGGTCTTCGTGGTGCTGTTCGCCTGGATCGGCCTGCGCCGCCGGCCCGCCGGCCGCACGCTCGCCGGCCTGGCGCTGTGCCTCCTCGGCGGGGCCGCCCTGGTCGGGCAGTCGGTCCAGGTCGATCCGAGCCGCCTCGCCGGCGACCGGGACGGGGTGATCACCGCGCTCTTCTTCGCCCTCTACTTCCTGACGGTGGAGCGCGCCCGGGCCCGGGGAATGGGCGCCGCCCGGGTCACCTTCGTGGCCTCCTGCGTCACCGCGCTCGTGCTCCTCGGCGCGGTCGCGGTCCTCGAGACCCGGCCGGTCCTGCCGCGCTCCCCGGGGGCCGCCGCCGCCCTCGTGGCGCTCGCGCTGATCAGCCATGCCGGCGGCCAGGGGCTGCTCTCGGTGGCGCTCGGGCGCCTGCCGGCGGGCTTCTCATCCCTGGTGATCTTCCTCGAGGCGATCGCCGCCGCGCTCCTGGCCTGGCTCGTGCTCGGCGAGGCGCTCGGCCCCCTGCAGGGGCTCGGCGGCGGCCTGATCCTGGCCGGCATCGCGGTCGCGCGGCCGCGGCGCGCCCGGGCGACCTCACTCTAACAGACGAGAACGAGGCCGGCACGAAGCCGGTCCGAAGCATGACCACAAGCCCGGCGTGACCGCCGCCCAGAGAGGAGCCGCCCCCCGTGACCGATGCCTCCCACCGAGACGCCTCCCCCTCGGAGACACCCGACCCGGAGACCCGCGCCCTGCTGCTGCGCCTGCTCGACGCGGGCGTGACCGCCGCCCATCCGCGCGGCTGCCTGGTGCCGCACCTGCCCCCCGTGCCGGCCGGGCGGCTGGTGATCCTCGGCGCCGGCAAGGCCGGGGCCAGCATGGCGGCGCTCGCCGAGCGGCACTACCGGGCGCAAGGGGTCGACCCGGCCCGCATCGCCGGGCTGGCGGTGGCCCGCCACGGCTACGGCGAGCCGGCCGGGGTGATCGAGGTGGTGGAGGCCGGCCACCCGGTGCCGGACCAGGCCGGCATCGCGGCGACGCAGCGGGCGCTCGACCTCGCGGCTTCCGCCGGTCCCGACGACCTCGTGCTGGTGCTCCTCTCCGGCGGCGGCTCGGCCAACTGGATCGCGCCGGCGGGCGCCCTGACGCTCGCCGAGAAGCAGGGCATCACCCGGGCGCTCCTGCGCTCGGGCGCGGCGATCGACGAGATCAACTGCGTGCGCAAGCACCTCTCGCGGATCAAGGGCGGGCGCCTGGCGGGGGCCGCCCGCAACGCCGGCCGCATCCTGACGCTGGCGATCTCCGACGTGCCCCGGGACGACCCCGCGGTGATCGCCTCGGGCCCGACGGTGCCGGACCCGACGACGCTCGCCGACGCGCGGGCGATCTGCGCCCGCCGCGGCATCCCCCTGCCCGCTTCCGCCGAGGCGCTGCTGAACGACCCCGCCAACGAGAGCCCGAAGCCCGGCGACCCGGCCTTCGCCCGCAGCGAGTTCCGGATCATCGCCCGACCGGTCGAGGCCATCGAGGCCGCCGCCGCGGCGGCGCAAGCGGCCGGCTACGAGCCGGTGCTGCTCGGGGCCGACCTCGAGGGCGAGGCTCGCGAGGTGGCGGCCGCGCACGCGGCGCTCGCCCGCGAGATGGCGGCTGCGGGCCGCAAGGTGGCGCTGATCTCCGGCGGCGAATTGACCGTGACGATCCGGGGCGAGGGCCAGGGCGGGCCGAACCAGGAATACGCGCTCGCGCTCGCCCTGGCGCTGGACGGCGCCACCGGCATCGCGGCGCTCTCGGCCGATACCGACGGCACCGACGGCGGCCGCGGCGAGGCCACCGACCCGGCCGGCGCGATGATCGACCCCACGACGCTGGCCCGTGCGGCGGCGGCGGGGCTCGACGCGCGGGCGAGCTTGGGAGAGAACGACTCGACCCCGTTCTTCGACCGGATCGGCGACCTCGTCCGCCCCGGGCCCACCCGCACCAACGTCAATGACCTCCGCATCATCCTGGTTGGCTGACCTCCCCTCCCTCCGCCGCGCCGCGCTGCTCTCGCTCCCGCTCCTCGCCCTGATGGGCGCCGGGCCGGCGCGGGCGGACCTGCGGATGTGCAACATGACCGGCAGCCGCATCGGCATCGCGCTCGGCTACCGGGATTCCGGCGGCTGGGTGACGGAGGGCTGGTGGAACCTCTCGGCCAAGGGCTGCGAGACCCTGCTCAAGGGCGCGCTCGCCGCCCGCTACTACTACGTCTTCGCGGTCGACTACGACCGCGGCGGCGAGTGGAGCGGCCGCTCGCTGATGTGCACCCGCGACCGCGAGTTCACCATCCGGGGCGTCGAGGATTGCCTGGCCCGCGGCTACGACCGCAACGGCTTCTTCGAGGTCGATACGGGCGAGCAGAAGAGCTGGACGATCCAGCTGACCGATCCGGGGCGGGCGGGGCCGTGAGGTAGGGTAGAGTGATGGATTTCGTGGCCGACTGACCTCTGGAACGGGTGCGGAATACAGGCGTACCGTTCGACGCTATGAAACGCCAAGCGCGCCCAGCTTGCACCGAACTCGGCCGGAGGGCGTGCGTCCGGCGGGCGCGGGAGATCGACTGCCGCTACATCGCCGAGCATGGCCCCCTCGGACCCGTGCCGTCCGCGCCTCGCTTGCAATCACGCGAGCAGCCGGTACCCTCGTCGCCATGTCGCTCGAATTCGCCTATCGGTTTCGTCGGAAAGCTCCTCATCAGGGCCTGCGGGACCTTGACCGGGTCGCGTTGACGGCCGCCGTGGTGAGCGACGACGGAGACACGATCCCGGCAGGAGCAACGGGCACGATCGTCAGCGTCCACGAGGGCGGCTCGTCCTATGTCGTGGAGTTTTCCAAGCCTGTCGGCGCGCTGGCGACGGTCGAGCCGCAGCACATCAAGCGAATCGGGCTCGCACCGCGTTGAACGGACCCGACGTCGCCGTCGAATGGGTGATCGACGCGCCCAAGATCCTGTCGTTTCTCCTCAATCCGGATCACGAGGACGGTGCGTCCAAGGAGAAGTTTCTGGTTGGGTTCGGTTTCTCGCGCCACGCGCCGAGCGTGCTCGCCGATGCTCTGGTCGAGCACGCTATCGCCAACTTTCCCGGGGTGAGACGAATACCGCCGAAAGGGCCGCCCAGGATCGTGTTCGAGGGAACGGTCACTGCTCCTGATGGGCGCGAGATGCCCTTGCGTACCGTTTGGGAGATCTACCCGCCCGCGACCATGCGGTTCATCACAGCCGTGCCGCTGACGCGATAAGGTCCCACATTGTCAAGGCGGCTGGTCGCTCCCCTTGGATCTCTCGAGACCTCTGTCGATGGAATGGTTTCGGGAGGAGCGTTTCCCTTAGGTGCGGTGATGCATCACCAGGCTCGATCCGTGCGCAACTTGCGCGCCGCCTCCGCCAGCACCGCGTTCATCCGGGTCTGCCAGCCCGGCCCCGTCGCCTTGAAGGTCTCGACCACGTCCGGGTCGAGGCGCAGGCTCACGAGTTGCTTGGGCCGCTCGGACTTCGGCCGGCCGCCGCGGCTCGGGAGGGCCGCGTACACCTCCGGGGGGAGGACTTCGTGGGCAGGACGCAGCTGGGCCAGTTCCTCGTCCGTTAGCTCGGGAGAATCTACGGCATCCCAGTCCTCGTGCGTGTAAGTGGGAGGATTCGCGTCTGCCTTCGCGATGGGGGGCATAGGCATTCCTTTCCTTCGGAGGTGGACGAGACGACCATCGGGCTGCTCACACGATCTTAACCCATCGCCCACCCCTGCCCCGACCCAAAATCGCCAATTGACCCGAGGCCCCCGACCGGCTTTCCGTACGGTCCATCCTCCGCCCATCGCACACCCTCGGACGACACCCCCATGAAGCGCGCCCGCCGCACCAAGATCGTCGCGACCCTCGGCCCGGCCTCCGAGGATCCGGCGGTGATCGAGGCGCTGTTCGCCGCCGGCGCCGACGTGTTTCGCATCAACATGAGCCACCTGCCGCGCGAGCGGCTGAGCGAGCGGGTGGCGACGATCCGGAGCATCGAGCAGAAGCTGAAGCGGCCGATCGCCGTGCTGGTCGATCTCCAGGGCCCCAAGCTCCGGGTCGGGCGCTTCGCCGCCGACGCGGCGATGATCGAGAACGGCCGGGACTTCGTCCTCGACGACGACCCGACGCCTGGCGACGCGACCCGGGTCCACCTGCCCCATCCGGAAATCCTGTCGGCGCTGGAGCCCGGCCACGCGGTGATCGTCGACGACGGCAAGCTGCGCCTCGTCGTCACCGAGGTCGCGCCCGGCCGGGCGGTGACCCGGGTGGTGACCGGCGGCAAGATCTCGAACCGCAAGGGCGTGTCGCTGCCCGACACCACCATCCCCGTCGCGGCGATGACCGAGAAGGACCGCCTCGACCTCGAGGCCGGCCTCGCCGCGGGCGCCGACTGGATCGCGGTGTCGTTCGTGCAGCGGCCGGAGGACGTGGCCGAGGTCAAGGCGGTGGCGCAGGGCCGCGCCCTGGTGATGGCCAAGATCGAGAAGCCGCAGGCGGTGACGGCGCTCGACGCCATCATGGCGGTGGCCGACGGGCTGATGGTCGCCCGCGGCGACCTCGGGGTCGAGATGCCGCTCGAGCAGGTGCCGGGCGTGCAGAAGCGCATCACCCGGGGCGCGCGGCGCCTCGGCAAGCCGGTGGTGGTGGCGACGCAGATGCTCGAATCGATGATCTCCGCTCCCGTACCGACCCGGGCCGAGGTCTCGGACGTGGCGACCGCGGTCTACGAGGGGGCGGACGCCGTGATGCTCTCGGCCGAGAGCGCGTCGGGCGCGTTCCCGGTCGAGGCGGTCTCGACCATGGACCGCATCGCCCAGCAGGTCGAGCGCGACGGGATCTACTGGTCGATCATCGCGGCCCAGCGCAACCAGCCGGAATCGACCGCCTCCGACGCCATCGCGGCCGCCGCCCACCAGATCGCCGACACGCTCGGGCTCAAGGCCGTGATGGCCTGGACCGCCTCCGGCTCGACGGCGCTCCGCCTCGCCCGCGCCCGGCCCGACGCCACCGTGATCGCGCTGACCCCGAAGCGCGAGACGGCGCGGCGCCTCGCGCTCGCCTGGGGCACCCACCCGATCGTCACCAACGACGCCAGCGACATCGACGACATGTCGTTCCGCGCCTGCAAGTTCGCGGTGCGGGAGAACTTCGCCGGCATCGGCGACCGGGTGATCGTGGTGGCGGGCCTGCCCTTCGGCACGCCCGGCGCGACGAACCTCGTGCGCATCGCCACCGTGACGCCGGAGCACGCCGCGAAGGCGTGACCGGGCCGCGCGAAGAGCCGCGACGGGATCGGGGGCTAGAGCGCTCCACGATCGCGTTGCAATCGCGAGCTCTCTAAGTATTTGTTTTGTCGCATTTTCTCCGACGAACTGGTTTCCACTTCGTCGGAAAATGCGCTAGTCCGCCCCCACCCGCTCGCGCGCCGCCAGGGCCTCGATCTCCGCCACCACCGTGTCGGCGGCGATGTATTGCAGCATGTGGCCGACCCCCGGCAGCACCACGAGCCGGGCGCCGGGCACCTCGCGGGCGAGCGCGCGGGCGTGGATGTCGGTCTTCACCACCGGGTCGATGTCGCCGGCGACGATCACGGTCGGGGCGGTGATGGCGGGGTAGCGCGGGCTCTGCCGCTCCAGGAAGGCGTAGAGCCCGTCGAGGTCGCGCAGATTCGCCGCGAAGGTCGAGGGGCGCAGGATCAGCGGCACCCGCGCCCCGTCGAGGTAGCCCGCGGGCAGCCCCTGCGGGCGAAACACCACCTCGGCGAAGCGGTCGAGGGTGGCGAAGCCCAGCGGCGCCGCGACCGTGTAGGTGGCGAGGTTCAGCAGCATCCGCCCGGGCAGCGAGCGGTACCAAGCGGCGTAGCCCCCGACCGAGCCGCCGGGCCAGGGATGGCTCACGGGGGCGAGCAGGGCCAGACCGGCGACGCGCTCGGGAAAGTCGAGGGCGAGCGCCGTGGCGAGCGCGCCGGACCAGGAATGGCCGACGACCAGGGCGGGGCCGACCTTCATCGCCGCCAGCGCCTCGGCGATCAGCCGGGCCTGCACCGCCGGCGAGGCGGCGTCAGGGGCGATGCGGTCGCTGTAGCCGAAGCCGGGCCGGTCGAAGGAGAGCACCCGGAAGCCGTCGCCGGCGAGCCGCCGGCCGATCGCCAGCATCGGGTCCATGGCGTTGGCGGACGCCCCGTGCAGCAGCACCACCGTGCCGCGGCTCGGCGCCCCCTCGCCCGGGCCGGCCTCGATGACCGCGAGGTGCCCGCCCTCGACCGCCACCCGGCGGCCCGCCGGAGGGTAGCGCGCCTCGACCACCAGGGTGATGATCCAGGTCGCCAGCAGGCCCGCGGCGACGAGCGCCAGCACGGTTCCGGCGACGAGGCCGGCGATCAGGGTCAGCACGCGGGAGATCCGTCCTCTGGACCGGCGCGGCGGCCGGTCGGTCACAGGTCGCGGCCGTCGACGTCGGGGGCGAGGCGCTCGATCGCCTCGTGGACCTTGCCCATGCGGGGATAGATCGCCTCGGCGCGGCGGAAGGCGGCGAGCGCCCGGCCCTTGTCGTCGCTCGCCATGTAGATGTGGGCGAGCGCCGCCCAGGCCTCGAAGTGGCGCGGCTCCAGGCTGAGGGTGCGGTGCAGGTCGGCGAGCGCGCTCGCCTGGTCCTCGAGCAGGAAGAAGGCGGTGGCGCGCCGGCTCCAGCCCTCGGCCCAGCCCGGCTCCAGCACCGTCACCCGGTCGAGGAGCTCGACGGCCAGCGGATAGTCCTTGGCCTGCATCGCCTCGGCGGCGCGGCTCGCCAGCAGGTCGACGGTGTCGCTGCCCGAGCGGTCGAGGCGGCGCTCGATCAGCTGGGCGACGCCGCGGGCCTCGCCGTCGTCCTTGGCCGCCTTCAGCCGGGCGAAGAGGTCGTCGAGGGTGACGGGCGCCCTCGGGGCCTCCTTGGGCGCCTCCTTGCGGGGCGCCTCGGGGGCCGCCGTCGCGGCGGGGGCGGTCGCCAGAACGCAGAAGGCCGGCGCTCCGAGGAGGCCGGCCGTCATGCAGATCGAGAGAGAGAGACGGCGCATGCCGGCACTGTCCGGCGCCGGTGCGGTCCCGTCAACGCGATGGCTTGCCGCGGTATCCCCCGCAGCAGGCCACCCACGCCTCAGCCCTGGCGGGCCTTGTAGCGCTTCTGGGTCTTGTTGATGACGTAGACCCGGCCCTTGCGGCGCACGAGCTGGTTGTCACGGTGCCGGCCGCGGAGCGACTTCAGCGAGTTGCGGATCTTCATCGGTCTGGTCTCACGTCGGTGCGCCGGAACGCCCGGGCGCGGATGGAAAAACGGGCTCGCGGCGCCCGTCCGGGATGGAGGCCACCCTGGGCGAACGCCGACGCCGGGCGATGCGGAGCACCGCCCGTGCGGAGGCGCGTGACTTACCCGGCGGCGCGGTGACGAGTCAACCGGATCCCCAGCGAAAACGTCGCGGGCCGGTTGACCTCGCCACGGGTTTCCGAGTCGTCCGCCTCACGGCCGGGCGAAGGGCGCGTCCGGGGTCGCGGCGGGCGAGCCGGGGGCGAGCGGCCCGTCGTCGCCGATCACGCTGGTGGTGCCGCCGGGCGGGCCGTCGAAGCCGACGACCCCCATCGGGTTGCTCGGCGTGACGTTCGGGTTCGGGCGCAGCGGCCGGACGCTGCCGGTCGAGAGCGGATCGGCCGGCGCGGCGCGCGGGCTCACCGTGATGTCGAGGGCCTGCTGGGCGAAGGCCGGGCCGGCGAGGGTGAGGCCGAGGAGGCCGGCGAGGACGAGGGGCGTCTTATGAAGAACGGTCTTCATGGCGGCGGGTCTCCGGTGCGGCCGCAGGGCCGCTTCTGGCGGGTCAACCCGCCCGGTCGTCCCGGGGTCCCTGACCGAGCGGCATGCCTCCGGCGCGGCAACTTGCG
This sequence comes from Methylobacterium sp. ap11, assembly GCF_900110515.1. NCBI lineage: Bacteria > Pseudomonadati > Pseudomonadota > Alphaproteobacteria > Hyphomicrobiales > Methylobacteriaceae > Methylobacterium > Methylobacterium sp. ap11. The sequence continues at coordinate 57,042 of NZ_FOEB01000030.1, forward strand.
CCGAGGCCCGCGCGTTGACCCGCCTCTCCCCGAGCCTAGCTTGTCGGGAACGGGCGCTCTCGCCCGCTCGGGAGAAGCGTGATGGCGGGGTCCTCGGTCGCGGTGGTCGGCGGCGGGTTGGGCGGTCTGGCGGCGGCCTGCGTGGCCGCCTCGCGCGGGCACGACGTCACCCTCTACGACAAGAACGCCTGGATCGGCGGAAAGGCCGCGGTCCTGCACGAGGGCGGCTTCCGGTTCGACATGGGGCCGACGATCCTCACGGTGCCCCGGGTGCTCGAGCGGATCTTCGCCGAGTCGGGCCGCTCGGTGCGCGACTACATGGACCTGCGCCGGCTCGATCCGCAATGGCGCTGCTTCTTCGACGACGGCAGCCGCATCGACCTGATGGAGAACGTCGCCACGATGGCGGCGGAGATGGACCGCTTCGCCCCCGGCCAGAAGGCCGGCGAGGGCTACAAGCGCTTCCTGGCTCTCTCCGAGCACCTGCACGGCGTCTCGGAAAAGTTCTTCTTCTGGAAGCCGGTGCAGGACCTGTTCGACACGATCGACATCCGCGCCAACCTCAATCCCGGCACCCTGCGCGACGTGCTCTCGCTGCGCATGCACGCCTCGGTCGCCGGCACCATCCGGGGCAAGGTGCGCGACGCCCGCCTCGCCCAGATGCTCGACCACTTCGTGCAGTATGTCGGCTCCTCGCCCTACGGCGCGCCGGCGGTGCTCTGCGCCATCGCCCACATGCAGACCGCCGACGGCGTCTGGTACCCGATGGGCGGCACCCGGGCGGTGGCCGAGGGGCTGATGAAGCTCGCCGGCGACCTCGGCGCGACCCTGAAGCCCAACAGCGACGTCGAGGGCGTCGCGATCGAGAACGGCGCCGTCAAGGGCGTGCGGGTCGGCGGCGGCGTGGTGCCGTACGACCGCGTGATCTCGAACATGGACGCGGTGCGCACCTACCGCGAGCTCGTCGGCGGCGAGGTCGGGCGCACTTACGAGAAGCGCAGCTTCGAGCCGGCCTGCTCGGGCGTCGTGCTGTATCTCGGCCTCAACAAGCGCTACGACCACCTCGCCCACCACGACTTCGTGTTCTCGCGCGACCCCGAGGAGGAGTTCGACGCGATCTACCGCAAGGGCGAGCCGGCGCCGGACCCGACCGCCTATCTCGCGGCACCCAGCGTCACCGACCCGTCGGTGGCGCCCGAGGGCGGCGAGGCGCTCTACGTGCTGGTCCACACGCCGTACCTCCGCCCGCACCACGACTGGTCGCAGATGCTGCCGGCCTACCGGCAGAAGATCCTCGACAAGCTGAAGCGCACCGCCGGCATGCCGGACATCGAGGACCGCATCGTCGTCGAGCGCCACCTGACCCCGGCGGACATCCATTCGCGCTACAAGGTGCTGAACGGCGCGATCTACGGCCTGGCCTCCCACGGCCGGATCATGGGGGCGTTCAAGCCCGGCAACCGCTCGCGGGAGGTGCAGGGCCTCTATCTCGCGGGTGGCGCCGCCCATCCGGGGCCGGGCATGCCGATGGTGATGATGTCGGGCTGGATCGCCGCCGACGCCCTCGACCAGGACGCGCGGGGCACCGCCGAGGACCTGAAGGCGGCCTCGTGAGCGGGCGGGCCCGCCCGCCCGGGCGCGGTCTGCCGCCCGATCCGGTCGCCGCCCGCTCCCCCGCCATCTGGCGCTTCATGGGCGTGTACTTCGCCCGCTTCGCGCGGCGCCACCTCAACGCCGTGCGCATCGCCGGCTGGGGGGCGCCGCCGGCGCTCCCCGCCTCCGGGCCGGTGGTGATCTACTGCAACCACCCGGCCTGGTGGGACGCGGCGATCATCATCCTGCTCGCCCAGCGCTTCTATCCGCAGGCCGAGAGCTACGCGCCGTTCGACGCCGCGATGCTCGCCCGCTACCGGATCTTCTCCCGCATGGGCGCCTTCGGGGTCGACCTCGACTCGCCCCGCGGTGCCGCCGCCTTCATGGCCGCCTCGCGCAGGATCCTGGAGCGGCCGGGGCGCGTCATGTGGATCACCGCGCAAGGGCGCTTCAGCGACGTGCGCGAGCGGCCGCTGGGATTGCGCCCCGGCGTCGCGCGGCTGCCCGAGCTGGCCCCCGACGCCCTGGTGGTGCCGCTCGCCCTCGACTACGCCTTCTGGGAGGAGCGCGGGGCGGAAGCCTGCGCCGCCTTCGGGCCGGCGGTGCCCGCCCGCGACCTCCTCGCCCTGCCCCGCCCGGAGCGCCTCGCCCGCCTGGAGGCCGACCTGACCGCGACCCTCGACCGCCTCGGCGCCGACGTGCGCAGCCGCGATCCCGCCCGCTTCACCCCGCTCGTCGACGGGCGGCGCGGCGTCGGCGGCGTCTACGACGCCTGGCACCGGCTGACGGCGATGCTGACCGGGCGCCGCTTCGTCGCCGGCCACCGGGAGGGCCGGGCGCCGTGACGATCCTGGCCTGCCTCGCCCTGGACGTCCTCGCCCTGGCCCTGGCGCTGCTGCCGGCCGTCCTCGCGATGACGAACCTCCTGGCCCTGCGCCGGCCCTCGGAGGCACCGGCGCCGGACGGCCTCGTGTCGATCCTGATCCCGGCCCGCAACGAGGCCGCCAACATCCGCCCGACCCTGGAGGCGGCGCTCGCCGGCACCGGCGTCCCGATCGAGGTGATCGTCGCCGACGACCACTCGACCGACGCGACGGCGGCGATCGTCGCCGAGATCGCCGCGCGCGATTGCCGGCTCCGCCTGATCGCGGTGCCGCCCCTGCCGGTGGGCTGGACCGGCAAGAACCACGCCTGCCACGTCCTCGGGCAGGCCGCGACCGGGCGTCACCTCCTGTTCATCGACGCCGACGTGCGCCTCGCCCCCGGCGGCGCCGCGGCGCTGGCGGGCGCGGCGGCGAATGCCGCCCTGGTGAGCGGCGTGCCGCGGCAGGTCACCGGCACCTGGGGCGAGCGCCTGACCGTGCCGATGATCAACTTCGTGCTCCTCGGCTACCTGCCGATCCCGCTGATGCGCCGGCTGACCGATCCCGGCCTCGGCGCGGCCTGCGGCCAGATCGTGATGGTGGAGGCCGAGGCCTATCGCCGGGTCGGCGGCCACGGGGCGATCCGCGGGTGCCTGCACGACGGCGTGCGCCTGGCCCGGTTGTTCCGCGGCGCCGGCCTCTCCACCGACCTCGTGGCGGCGACCGAGCTGGCCACCTGCCGGATGTACACCGACTTCTCCCAGGCCTGGGCCGGCTTCTCGAAGAACGCCCACGAGGGCATGGCGACGCCCCGGGCGCTCCCGGTCTGGACCCTGCTGCTCGGCGGCGGCCACGTCCTGCCGCTTCTCCTCGTGATCGCGGCGCTGCTGGGCGCCGGCAGCCTGCCGCTCGCCGCGGCCGCGCTCTCCCTGTCGCTCGCCACCCGCGCGGCGATCACGCTTGCCACCCGCGAAGACCCCTGGACGATCGCGCTCCATCCCCTCACCGTGGCGCTGGCGCTGGCCTTGCAATGGAACGCGCTCCTGCGCCCGCGCCGGGCGGGGGTCGCCACCTGGAAGGGGCGCACCTACCCGGCGGCGTGACGCGACAGAGGGAGATTCGATGACCGAGATCCGCGACCTCGACGGCACCGCCACGCTGCACGCCTATCGCGACCGCACCCTGTCGCCCCGGGAGGTGGTGGCCGACGCCCTCGACCGCATCGACCGGCACGGCCCGGATCTCGACGCCTTCGTGCTCGTCGACCGCGACGGCGCCCTGGCAGCGGCCACCGCCTCCGCGGCGCGCTGGGCCAAGGGCGAGCCCCGCGGCCCCCTCGACGGCCTCACCTTCACGGTCAAGGACAACATCGCCTGGGCCGGCCATCCGATGCGGCGCGGCTCCCTCACCACCTCGGACGCTCCGGCGACCGAGAACGCCCCGATCGTTGACCGCCTGATCGAGGCCGGTGCCATCCCGCTCGCCAAGACCACGATGCCGGAATTCGGCTGGAAGGGCCTCGGCGACTCGACCCATACCGGGCCGACCCGCAACCCCTGGGACACGCAGAAGACCACCGGCGGCTCCTCGGCCGGGGCCGCCGCGGCGGCGGCGCTCAACCTCGGGCTCCTGCATATCGGCACCGACGGGGCCGGCTCGATCCGCATCCCGGCGGCCTTCTGCGGCATCTACGGGCTCAAGCCCAGCTTCGGCCGGGTGCCGGCCTTCCCGCCCTCGCCGTTCGGGCCGGTGGCGCATCTCGGCCCGATGACCCGGGGCGTGCGCGATTCCGCCCTGATGATGCGGGCGATTGCCCGCCCCGATTCCCGCGACATGGCGGCCGCGCTCGGCGAGCCGCCGGACTACCTCGCCGGCCTCGAGGACGGGGTGCGGGGCCTGCGGATCGCCTGGAGCCCGCGCCTCGGCTACGCCACCGGCATCGACCCCGAGGTGGCGCGGCTGACCGAGGCGGCGGCCAAGGCCTTCGCGGATCTCGGCGCCACCGTGGAGGAGGCCGATCCGGGCTTCGCCGACCCGGTCGAGACCCTCAACGGCGTCTGGCTCGTCGGGGCCTGGTGCGTGCTGCGGGGGATCCCCGAGGACCAGCGCGACCGCGTCGAGCCGGCCCTGCGGGCGGCGGCCGAGCGCGGGCGGCAGATCTCGGCGCCGGACTTCGTCGCCGCCCTCAACGCCCGGGGCGCCCTGTTCACCGCGATGGCGCGGTTCCATCAAACCTACGACCTGCTCCTCACCCCGGCGCTCGCCACCCCGGCCTTCACGGCCGACAACCTGACGCCGCCGGGCGGGGCCTTCGGCGACGACTGGCTGAACTGGACGCCGTTCTCCTACCCGTTCAACCTCACCGGCCAGCCGGCGGCGAGCGTGCCCTGCGGGCTGACGGAAGCAGGCCTGCCGGTCGGCCTGCAGATCGTCGGCCCGATGGGGGCCGACGCCCGGGTGCTCGCGGCATCGCGCGCCTTCGAGGCGGCGCGGCCCTGGCCCTCCTTGAGCGAGCCGCGGGTCACGCATCGGGGATAGAGGGCGGATCCCGGCGCGGCGCGCCGGTCCGGGGCGCGTCCCCGGGGCGGCACCGGCCGGGTCACGAACCCGCGAGCCGGGAAGGCGCGACGAAAGGGCTCCGAACCACCCCAGCGGCCCGGCGTTGTCCGGCCCTGAAGGAAACCCTTTCTTCACGATCAGGAGATGGTGCCATGAGGCATCTCGTTCTCGCATCCGCCCTCGCGGCCGGCGCCCTCGCCCTGTCCACCGCCGGGGCCGATGCCCGCGGCGGCTTCCGGGGCGGTGGCTTCGGCGGCGGTGGCTTCGGCGGCGGTGGGTTCCATGGCGGTGGGTTAGGCGGTGGCGGCTTCGGCGGCGGTGGTTTCCGGGGCGGCTTCGGCGGGGCCGGGTTCCGCGGCGGTGCCCTGGGTGGCGGCTTCCGGGGCGCGGGTTTCGGCGGTGGGTACCGGGGCGTCGGCCTCGGGGCCGGCTACCGGGGCGGCCTCGGCGGTTACCGCGGCGGCTACCGGGGCGTCGGGTTCGGCGGATACCGCGGCGGTTATGGCGGGTATCGCGGCTACGGCTATCGCGGCGGCTACGGGCGTGGCCTGGGCTACGGCCTCGCCGGGGTCGGCCTGGGTCTCGGGCTCGGCTACGGGCTCTCGAACGTCGGCTATTACGGCGGTTACGGCGGCGGCTACGGCGTATCCTACGCCGGCTGCGGTCCCTACGCGTATTACGACGACGCCTACGGGACCTGCGTGTCCTACGGCTACGGCTACGGCTACTGACGCCTGAATCGCCCTCGCGAGCGGGCGGTCTAGCCCGGCGCGATGGCGTACAGGACAGGAAGGGCCGGCCCGAAAGGACCGGCCCTTCTTCCGTCCGGACCGACGGATCGGTGGAGGCGCCGAACCGTGTCCGTCAGGGCGCCGAACTGCGCCCGTCAGGGCGCCAGGATGATCTCCGCGAGGGCGAGCGCCTTGGCGAGGGCCGCCTCGGTCTTCGGGGTCGGCGGAACCGGCACCCGCGCCTCGCGCCGAACTTCCTCCAGCACCGCCTCTCGGGCGTCCGGGTCCCGGGCGATGCGCTCGCGCAGCAACGCGGCGACGATCAGCTCGAGGGCGCCCAGCCGCGCCTCGACGTCGTCCTCGAAGGTCAGCGGTGCCGTCATCGGCGTGCTCCGTCGCGGCGCGCAGCCCCGTCCCCGATCTCGTCGATCCGGGCGGCGAGCAGCCGAATCTTGCATTCCGAGGCGAGCTGCCCCGCAGCGGAGCCGCCATGGTAGTCGAAGTCGTAGAGGCTGTCGCAGTGGCGCCGGAAGTACTCCTCCCAGGCGGCCTGCGCCGCCTGGAACGCCTTGCGCCAGTTTTCCGCATCCTCGCGGCCGGCGAGGCTCCCGGGGCTCGGAGGCCGGGTCGCCACCGCCGCGATGGCGGCGAGCTTGCGCTCCACGGCCGCCGCGAGCCGCTCGCGCAGCGCCTTGGCGGCATCGTCGAGGCAGGCGCCCTTGCGGTACTCGGGCAGCGCCTTGCCGGTGCAGGCCCGGATGGCCGCGGCGGCGGGCGCCGCGCCCGTCTCCCGCGCCGCGGCGGGCGCCCCTGCCAGAACGAGGCCTGCGAGGACGAGGCCGGCCACGCCCGCGCGCCGGTGCGGCCGACCGGTCATCCGAGCCAATGCCCCAGCAGCTCGGCGCCGGACAGCACGATGCCGACCGTCCCGATCGCGCCCCCGGTCAGGAGCAGCAGCATCCGCTCGCGCGACGGCAGCCGCCGCCCCCGCGGCTGACGCCAGGGATTGGCGAGCTCCATCCTACTCGGCCGCCTTGCGCGACCGGCGGCGGGTGGGCTTCTCCGGCGCCGCCTCGACGGCGGCCTCGGCCCGGGGCGCCTCTTGCGCGGTTTCCTGCACGGCCTCCTCCCGGGCGGCCGCCGCGGCGTCGCGGCGTCGCTGCCCGAGGCCCAGGCTCTTGGCCAGGGCCGAGCGCTGGGCGGCGTAGCTCGCCGCGACCATCGGATAGTCGTGCGGCAGGCCGAACTTCTGGCGGTACTCGGCGGGGGTCATGCCCTGCGAGGTGAGGTGGCGCTTGAGCGAGCGGTAGGGCTTGCCGTCGATGAAGCTCATCAGGTGGTCGGGGGTGACCGATTTGCGGATCTGCGCCGGCGTGGCCCGCGTCTCCTCGACCGGCGCCTCGGCCGGCCGGCCGAGCGCCGTCAGCGACGCGTGCACCGAGGCGATCAGAGCCGGCAGTTCCGCGACCTGAAGATTGTTGTTCGCCACATAGGACGAGACGATGTCGGCCGCGAGGCCGACGAATTCAGTCTGCTGCTCCAGGTTGACGTCCGACACGAGCTTCCACCCCGATCTGAGCAACCCGGCATCGTCCGAGTCGTCCAGGCATATCGGGCGAAACGCGCAGTCATCAAGTGAAACTCCGCAGCCCTCAAGGAAAAGTTGTGTATCGCGATCATCCTCCTCGGGGCCGGGACCGGTCAACGACCGCCCGCGACCGGTCGGGCCGCGGTCGCGTCCGTGATCGCCCTGCGTATTGTCCGCCCGCGACCGCCCCGTCACCGTTCGGCCCCCGACCGTGACGCGATCGCGCCCGCATACGGACCGGCCGAGACCTTGCGGGCCTTGCCCCGCTCCCATCCCCATCCTCGGGCCGTCGCCCCGGCGGGACGGCACGCGCAAGAAGGCCTTGACCGGTCCGGCGAACCAGCCTATCAGCACCGCACCGCAGGCGGTGACCGGCCAGCCCGGCCAGACGGAACGCTCCTCTGGACCCGAAGCAGCCACCGCCTCGTTGGGGGATAGTTTAACGGTAGAACAGCGGACTCTGACTCCGTTAGTCGAGGTTCGAATCCTCGTCCCCCAGCCACTAATAGTTTCAAGTGCTTAGATTTGATTTTCAGGCGACATGGTGCGGTAGTCAGACACGCCCGTCCGCCGGATTAGACAGCCTTCGTGCGTTTTCTGTTCTCCTGATCCGGTTTGACGACCACTCCTCGGAGTTTCGGTTCGAGGTCGGCTTCGCGCGAGTAGTGCGCCGTCATGCCCTCGGTCTCCTGGCCGAGCATGCCGGCGATCGTGCGCGTGTCGATACCGAGTTGACGCATCTGCGTCGTAGCGCAGTCCCTGCTTTCCCGACCGGACACGCTTCGGGGTGACCGGCAGCGGCGCGGTGGCGCCAAGGCCGGGGTAAGCCGCCGCCTCGGCCCGGGTCAGCAAGCGCGAGGTTGGCAGCGGCAGTGGGCGCTCGGCGAGCGCCGCTCGGGCGCGCGGCATCTACCCCTCCCCCTGTTCTGTGGGCGGGGCGGTGGGGCGGCGATCGGGAAGTGCGCCTGGTTCGCGCTCATGAACCGGAAGATCTCGACGGCAGAACTCCGGTCTCGCGCGCAAACCAGGCTGTCGCGCGAGAGAGGATGTGGCTTCGCCGACCTTCGGTTTGCGCTCCAGCTTCAACTGACGGTTCTCGCGCCGCAGCCGAAGCAGCTCATCACGCTCGCTCGCCGACAGGGCAGCCTCAGTAGCAGGAGGTTTCGTCTCCAGAGGCTTCGTCTCCAGGCGGCCTTCCAACTGATCGGCCTCGGCCACCCAGTTGCGGATGGCTTGGGCCGACGGCTCGAACTCACGGGCAAGGCCGGTCGGATCGCGCCCGGCGCGGACCAACTCGACCATCTGGCGGCGGAACTCCACCGGGTACGGGGGACGGGTTCTCGGCATGGCAAACACACCTCACGCGAAAGCGCCCTCGGTGTCCACCAATCGGGTTCTTGCTCGTTTTGCGTGGATGGCGGTGGATCGCCTCGGGCCGATGATGGTCTGATCCGTCCTCCCCATCGTGGGAGGCATGAACATTCCCT
>NZ_FOEB01000012.1:0-170212 GCF_900110515.1 Methylobacterium sp. ap11
AAGATCGACCTGACCCAGATGCTCGCCCAGCAGGCCGCCCTCCACGGCATCGACGCCGCCTCGGATCGCGCCCTCGACCTGCCGATCTCGCGCGACAGCTTCCTCATCAGCTACGTCAGCCGCACCGACGGCTTCTTCTCCCAGATGCCCAAGGAGGACCTGCCCCCCGGCTACGATCCGCGCAAGCGACCCTGGTACCAGGCCGCGGTCGCCGCCGACGGGCCGATCCTCACCGAACCCTACGGCGCCGCCGCCCGGTCGGGCAGCCTCACCATCACCAGCGCCGCCCCGATGCGCGACTCGAAGGGCGCGCTGCTCGGCGTCGCGGGCAGCGACTTCGACCTCGACGCGCTCGCCCGCATGATCAACGCCATCGACACCGGCGGCACCGGCTACGCCTACCTGGTGTCGCGCGCCGGCAAGATCCTGATCCACCCCCGCGCCGAGCTCAACGGCAAGCCCCTGTCAGACCTGATCACCGGCCCCCTGCCGGCGATCGGCCAGGCGACCGCCGAGACGCGCGAGGGCGAGCGCCCGACCCTGACCGCCTTCGCCCGGGTGCCGGACCTGCCCGCCTCCCTCGACTGGTACGTCGCCCTCTCGGTCGACCGCGCCACCGCCTTCGCCCCCGTCACCCGCCTGGCCACCGCCCTCGCGGCGACCACGATCCTGGTGCTGCTCGTCCTCGCCGTGGTGGTCAGCCGGCTGATGTCGGTCACCGTCGCGAGGCCGTTGAACCGCCTGGTCACCGTCCTGCAGCGCATGGCCGGCGGCGACGTCGACGCCCGGATCGACGTCGCGGCGCGCCGCGACGAGATCGGCGCGGTCGGCCGCGCCGTCGAGGCGATCAAGGAGATGGTGGCGCGCACGGCGCGCGAGCAGGCCGAGGTGACTCGCGTCGCCGAGGCGGCGGCGGAGGCCGAGCGCCGCCGCACCATGCTGGCGCTCGCCGACGGCTTCGAGCGGGCGGTCGGGGGGATCGTCGGCATGGTGTCGTCCTCGGCGACCGAGCTGCAGGCCACGGCCCAGGACATGACCGCGACCGCGTCGCAGACGGCGGCTCAGTCGCTCAGCGTCGCCGCGGCGGCCGAGCAGGCCTCGGCCAATGTCGGCACGGTGGCGGTCGCCTCGGAGGAACTCGGCGCCAGCGTGCAGGAGATCGCCCGCCAGGTGGCGGGCTCGGCCGCGCTGGCGCAGGGCGCGGTGGCGGAGGCCGGCCGGACCGCGCACCTCGTCGGGGAATTGTCGGCGGCGGTGTCGCAGATCGGCGACGTGGTCGAGCTGATCTCGACCATCGCCGGGCAGACCAACCTGCTCGCGCTCAACGCGACGATCGAGGCGGCGCGGGCCGGCGAGGCGGGGCGTGGCTTCGCGGTGGTGGCGGCCGAGGTCAAGGCGCTGGCCAACCAGACCGCCAAGGCGACCGGGGAGATCGCCGGCCACATCCAGCGCATCCAGGGCTCGACCGGGCAGGCGGTGACGGCGATCGACGCGATCGAGCGGCGGATCCGCGAGATCGACGGGGTGGCGGCCTCGATCGCCGCGGCGGTGGAGCAGCAGGGAGCGGCGACGCGGGAGATCGTGCGCAACGTCCACGAGGCGGCGACCGGGGCGGGCGAGGTGACGACGACCATCGCGGACGTGGCCGGCCGGGCCGAGGAGACCGGCGCCGCGGCGTCCCAGGTCCTCTCGGCCTCCTCCGAGCTGTCGCGCCAGTCCGAGCACCTGACCGCCGAGGTCGGCCGCTTCCTCGCCACCGTGCGGGCGGCCTGAGGCCGGATCGTACCCGGTCGATCCGGTGCCGCTCGCAGATGCGTGCTCATGGCTCCGCCCGCGAGGGCGGACGCCTGCCACTCGGCGAGGAACTGCCCGATCGGCTCGGGTGGCACGCGCCCAGCCGGGTGATCGGAAGAGCCTTGCGGGCCGACAGGCCGACATCGAGCCGGGGCTCGTGCTGCTGCGATGGGGGACGTGCGACCCATCGCCGATAGCGACGATCGTCGGCTCGGTCTCGAGAGAAAGCGCGACGCCGGCGACGATGAGCCACGAATCCGGCCGCGGTCTCTGTCCGATCGAACAACGACATCTCCGCGACCGGAGCGCTGCGCGATCGTCTATTTCGCCGTCCTTGTTGGCGCATCCCGCCGCCAGGACGGCGAGCGACCCGGCAAAGCTTCGCCCGCTCCGTCGCAGATCTTGCCGCGAAACCGGCGGCCACTCTTACGAAATCTGCGTGGCCGATGGGTCGGACCGGCGCGTGCGGGTCCTCGATGTCCGCTCACCACGGATCGGGACCCGTGCGTGGAGCGCGGTACCATCATGCCGGCGGAGTGGGGCGGTACCGCCGCCGCGGCGGCTTTGCGCAGGAGCGGCCCGGCGGTGATCGTCGACGGCGCAACCGGCGACCGGTGCTTCCTGGATGACGCGACCGTCACCCTGGTCCCGGCGCTCCGGCCGGGCGGCACGGTGATCCCCTGCAATCTGCGCGGGCCCGCAGGGTTGCCGGACTGCGCGAGGGGCCGGCGTGCGGTACGATCGCGCAGGCCTTCGCCGCCTTCACCTGGCGGGAGTGACGGGATGTCCTCGGGAGGGGCACCCCATCCGGGATGCCCCGCCTCACGTCAGGCGAAGTACTGGCCGCCGTTGATGGTCAGCGTCGAGCCGGTGATGAAGCCCGCCTGCTCGCCGGCCAGGAACTCGACCGCGCGGGCGATCTCCTCGGCCTCGCCGAGGCGGCCGACCGGGATGTGCGGCAGGATCTTGGCCTTCAGCACCTCCTCGGGGATCGCCTTCACCATCTCGGTGCCGATGTAGCCGGGCGCGATCACGTTGACGGTGATGCCCTTGTTGGCGTTCTCCTGCGCCAGCGCCTTGGCGAAGCCGATCACGCCGGCCTTGGCGGCGGAGTAGTTGGTCTGGCCCATCTGGCCCTTCTGGCCGTTGATGGACGAGATCAGGATGATGCGGCCGAAGCCGCGCGAGCGCATGCCGTCGATCAGCGGACGGGTGCAGGTGAACATCGAGTCGAGGTTGGTGCGGATCACCGCCTGCCACTGCTCGAAGGTCATCTTGTGGAACATGCCGTCGCGGGTGATGCCGGCATTGTTGACCAGGATCTCGATCGGGCCGAGCTCGGCCTCCGCGGCGCGGATGCCGGCCTCGCAGGCGGCGGCGTCGCCGACGTCGAACTTGAAGACGGGGATCCCGGTCTCGGCCTTGAAGGCCTGCGCGGCCTCGTCGTTGCCGCCGTAATTCGCCGCGACCTTGTAGCCGGCCTCCTTCAGACCCTTCGAGATCGCGGCGCCGATGCCGCGGGTGCCGCCGGTGACCAGTGCGACGCGTTCTGCCATGTGCCCTCTCCTCTTGGACGTGCGAGCGGTTTCATCCCTCGGCGCATCTCCGTGGTACTTTACGGAAGGCCGACGTTCCACAATGAAGGCGGGTGCTGTCCCGCTTCTTTAAGTGCTAACTGTAAAAGGCGGCCGGACTTCCGGCCGCCCCTCGTCGCGCCGCTAATATTTCAGCGCGACTTGAGCGATCGAGCCCGTATCAGCGCTCGAGGCACATGGCGACGCCCATGCCGCCGCCGATGCAGAGCGTGGCGAGGCCCTTCTTGGCGTCGCGGCGCTGCATCTCGTGCAGCAGGGTGACGAGGACGCGGGCGCCGGACGCGCCGATCGGGTGGCCGATGGCGATGGCGCCGCCGTTCACGTTGACCTTCGCATCGTCGAAGCCCAGGTCCTTGTTGACCGCGAGGGCCTGCGCGGCGAACGCCTCGTTGGCCTCGATCAGGTCGAGGTCGGAGGCCTTCCAGCCGGCCTTCTCGAGGGCCTTGCGCGAGGCCGGGATCGGGCCCGTGCCCATGATCTTCGGGTCGACGCCGGCGGTCGCCCAGGAGGCGATGCGGGCGAGCGGCTTGAGGCCGCGCTTCTCGGCCTCCGCCGCCGACATCAGCACCAGGGCGGCGGCGCCGTCGTTGATGCCCGAGGCGTTGCCGGCGGTGACCGTGCCGTCCTTCGAGAAGGCGGGTTTCAGCTTGGCCATGCCCTCGGGGGTCGCGCCGTCGCGGATGTACTCGTCGGTGTCCACCACCACGTCGCCCTTGCGGCCGGGCACGGTGACGGGGGCGATCTCGTCCTTGAAGCGGCCGTCCTTCTTGGCGGCTTCGGCCTTGTTCTGCGAGCGGGCCGCGAAGGCGTCCTGCTCCTCGCGGGTCAGCTGCCACTGCTCGGCGATGTTCTCGGCGGTGTTGCCCATGTGGTAGCCGTTGAAGGCGTCCATCAGGCCGTCCTTCAGCATCGTGTCGACGAGCTTGAGGTCGCCCATCTTCTGGCCGCCGCGCAGGTACTGGGCGTGGGGGGCCATCGACATCGATTCCTGGCCGCCGGCCACGATGATGTCGGCGTCGCCGTTGGCGATCTGCTGCATGCCGACCGCGACGGTGCGCAGCCCCGAGCCGCAGAGCTGGTTGAGGCCCCAGGCGGTCTTCTCCTGCGGGATGCCGGCGGCCATGGCGGCCTGGCGGGCCGGGTTCTGGCCCTCGCCCGCGGCGAGCACCTGGCCGAAGATCACCTCGTCGACCTCCTCGGGGGAGACCTTGGCGCGCTCGAGCGCCGCCTTGATGGCGACCGCGCCGAGCTTGTGGGCCGGGACGGTGGCGAAGGCCCCGTTGAACGAGCCGACCGGGGTGCGGGCCGCCCCCACGATGACGATATCTGCCTTCTCAGCCATGCGCCTCTCCTGACCTTCTCCCAGCGTCGTGGGCCGCCGCCGGCGCGATGTCCCGGCGGCGGCGCCCCACGCGCTTTGGGGTGGATGAAAGCTTTGCCCTCCGGGAAGTCAAGGCATGCTCCGCCCGTTATCGCGCTGGCAGCGCGGCCAGTTTGCGTGGACGGCGCGCAGATTGCTGTTTTCGCCGGCACACGAAGGCTTTAAGGTCGGTTCATGAGACACGGTGAAAATTCGGCTCGCCCGGTACCGTCCAGTTCCCGCCGGGTTCGCCAAGAGGGAGACAACGCACCGATGGCGGACAGCGGCAAGTCGACACCCACCGTCATCAAGAAGTACGCCAACCGGCGTCTCTACCACACGGGCACCTCGACCTACGTCACCCTCGAGGATCTCGCCGCGATGGTGCAGGCCGGCGAGGACTTCGTGGTCTACGACGCCAAGTCGGGCGAGGACATCACCCGCTCGGTGCTGACCCAGATCATCTTCGAGCAGGAGAACAAGGCCGGGGCCGAGAACCTCCTGCCGGTGGCGTTCCTGCGCCAGCTGATCCGCTTCTACGGCGACAGCATGCGGGCGATGGTGCCGAGCTTCCTCGAGCATTCCATGCACCACCTCGCCCGTGAGCAGGACGGCCTGCGCGAGAAGATGTCCCAGAGCTTTGGCCCCACCGCCTTCCAGCACGCCATGGAGGAGCAGGTGCGGGCCAACATGAGCTTCTTCAACGAGGCCATGCGGATGTTCACGCCGTTCGGCCCGGGCGGCCAGCCGGGGAGCGCCGACGCTCCGGCCGAGGCGTCGGTCCCGGCGGCCCCGGCCCCGAAGGCCGAGCTCGACGACATCAAGCGTCAGATGGCCGAAATGCAGAGCCGGCTCGAGGCGCTGGCCAAGAAGTAGCGCGGGACCGCCGGGGAGGGTGGAACACGGCAGGGCCCTTGCGACGTTGACGGCGCGTCGATCCGCGGAGCCCGCGCCATGTCCCAGCCCGACACGCCCGTCCCGCACCCGGACTCGCCCGGGCGGGCCCTCGTCCCGATCCAGGCGCCGACGCCCGTTCCCGCGGTGCCGGCCCGTCCGCTCGCCACCTTCCTGGTCCAGCTCATCGACGGGCCGGACGGGGGCTTGCGGCCCTCGCGGCTCCATCGCTCGCAGGTCGCCTCGGCGCGCTACGCGGCGGGCGGCGATCTCTGAGCCGGCGTTCGGCTCCCGGGGATTTCACGACCACGGGGCGTCGGCCGCGAGCCGTCGAACGGCCGCGCGACAACGTCGACGGGCTACGACCGCTTCGCGCGCGCCTCCGGCTCCAGCAACGTCATCAGCGAGCGCAGCGGCGGGCTGGCCTCCCCCGACCAGACGAGGTGGGTGCGGCTGAGCCGCAGGTGGTCCGGCAACGGGTGGCGCGCGACCGCGGTGGCGAGCACCGCATGGTCGAGCACCGCGGCCGGCACGATCGCGGCTCCGGTCCCGGCGGCCACGCAGGCCACGATGGCATGGTACGAGCTCATCTCGAGAACCCGCTCCGGCGATCGGTCCGCCTCGGCGAGCCAGGCGAACAGGCGCTGGCGGTAGGAGCAGCCGTGCGGGAACGCCACCACGGTCCGGGCCCGCTCCGGTCCCGCATCCGCCGTGCCCTTCGCGGCGATCAGCACCAGCTCCTCGTCGAAGGCCGGCATCGACGACAGCGGGCCGTGCTCGAACGGCTCGGACACGAAGGCCGCCTCGACCTCGTGGCGTTCGAGCTGGCGCAGCATCGCCCGGGTGGTGCCGGTCTGCAGCTCGATCGTCACGTCGGGATGGCGCGCGTGAAAGGCCGAGAGGATCGGCGGCAGCCGGGCACCGGCGGCGCTCTCGATCGAGCCGAGCCGCAGCACGCCCCGCACGCCGCCGCCGCGCAGCTCGCGCTCGGCGAGGTCCGCCAGCTGCAGCAGCTTCTCGGCATGGCCGAGCAGGGTGCGGCCGGCCTCGGTGAGGACGAGCGACCGGCCCTCGCGGCGAAACAGGGCGACGCCCAGCCGCTCCTCGAACTGCTTGATCCGGGTGGTCACGTTGGACGGTACCCGATTGAGCAGGCTCGCCGCCCGCGTCACCCCGCCCTCCCGCACCACGCAGCGGAAGATGTGCAGGTCGTCGAGATCCATCGTTCTCATAGAAAGAACGATATATCAGAAAAATTCATTTTCCAAGAATGAGTGCCGGGTGTCTGATCCCGGCATGCACACGCCCCTCGCGTCCCCCGCCCGTTCCGCCCCGCGACCCGCGACCTGGCCCGTCGTCGCGAGCGGCGTCCTCGCCCTCGCGGTCGCGATGGGCATCGGCCGTTTCGCCTTCACGCCGCTGATGCCGTTGATGCTGCGCGACGGCACCCTGACCGCGGAGGCCGGCGCCGAGTGGGCGGCGGCGAACTATCTCGGCTATCTCGCCGGTGCGCTGACCGCGGGGTGGTTCTCCGGCAATCCGGGTCGCGGGCTGGCCGCGAGCCTCGCCGGCGTGGCGCTGACGACCCTCGCGATGGCGCTCGCCGGCGCGCCTGCGCCGGCCCTCCTCGGCACGGCGTTGCGCGCCGCGGCAGGCCTGTTCAGCGCCTGGGCGCTCGTCTGCGCCAGCGGCTGGTGCCTCGCCGAACTCGCGCGGCGCGGGGCGCCGCGCCTCGGCGCCTGGATCTTTACCGGGGTGGGCCTCGGCATCGCGCTCGCCGGAGCGCTCGCCTGGCTCGGCGGGCGCCAGCCGGCAGCCCGGCTGTGGCTCGAGCTCGGGATGCTCGCCCTCGCCGGAGCGCTGCTCGCCGGGTTCCTCGCCCGGCGCGCAGGTGCTGTCCCGGCCGCAGCCCCGGAGCGCGAGGCCGCGGCGGTCGCGCGGGGCGCGGCCGATGGGCAGGGCGCGCTGATCCTGTGCTACGGCCTGTTCGGGTTCGGCTACATCGTGCCGGCGACGTTCCTGCCGGCGATGGCGCGCGACCTCGCGCCCGACCCGCTGGTCTTCGGCCTGGCCTGGCCGCTCTTCGGCCTCGCGGCGATCCTGTCGGTGGCGGGCGCGGCGCGCTCCCTCGCGGCCGTGCCGCGCCGGCGGCTCTGGGCGGCGGCGCAGGCCCTGATGGCACTCGGCACCGCGCTGCCGGTCGCGATCCACGCCCTCTGGGCGGTCGCCGCCTCGGCGCTCCTCGTCGGCGGCACCTTCATGATCGCCACCATGGCGGGGTTGCAGCTGGCGCGCGAGGCGCGGCCCGACGACCCGACGCCGCTGCTCGCCCGGATGACCGCCGCGTTCGCGGCCGGGCAGATCGCCGGCCCGCTCGCGGTGCGCGCCTTCGGGGCCGGCGGCGGGGACGGGCTCGGCCCGACGGGGGCGGTCGCGGCCTCCCTCCTCGCGCTCTCCGCCCTGTGGCTGTGGCGGGCGGGGCGTCGCCGGGTCTGAGGCGGCCCACAAACGAGAACGGCGCCCGCGAGGGGCGCCGTCATCCCGTGCCGGTCAGCGGCGGCGCGAAGGCGCCGCCGAACCGCATCACGCGTCGGCCTTGACCTTCAGGACCTGGCGACCGCGGTACATGCCGGTCTTCAGGTCGATGTGGTGGGGGCGGCGCAGCTCGCCGGAATCCTTGTCCTCGACGTAGGTCGGGGCCTTGAGGGCGTCGGCGGAACGGCGCATGCCGCGCCGCGACGGGGAGGTCTTTCGCTTCGGAACGGCCATTGGAACTGTATCCCGTGCAACAAAATAGGCGCGAAGCTGCTCCCGGGCGGAGCTGCCGCGCGCGTCGCGATCCTGATCGGAGCGGGGTCTATAGAGGAGACGCGCGCTCCTGGCTAGGGGACCGATCCCAGAAATCCGCTCGGCCCGTCATGCACCCATTCATGCATCCATTAAGGTGCCGTTCAACGGCGAAGGTCGCATGATGGGTCCAGCCGCTCCGGACAGCCCAGGCCCGGGCGCCCGAGGGCGGCACGATCGGAGCTCTTCCCGATGACGCGCTTTCCCCGCCTGACCCGCGCCCTGGCGCTGACCGCCCTGCTGGCTGCGGGCCCCGCTCTCGCCCAGACCCCGGCACCGTCGACCCCGACGACGCGGCCCGCTCCCACCACGACGGCCCCCGCGGCGCCGGTCGCCCCCAAGGCGCCCGAGGCCCCGAAGACCGCCCCCGCCGCGCAACCGGCGCAAGCCGGCAAGCCCGCCCTCGTCGACCTCAACAGTGCCAGCAAGCAGGAGCTCGAGACCCTGAAGGGCATCGGCGCGGCGCGCTCCGAGGCGATCGTCAAGGGCCGGCCCTATCGCGGCAAGGACGAACTCCTGTCGAAGAAGATCGTCCCGTCGAACGTCTACGAGGACATCAAGGACAAGGTCATCGCCCGCCAGAAATCCTGACCGCCCGGATTTCCGGCGCGTTCCGGGCGCACCCTTGGACGCATCCTTGCCGGCCCGGGGGAGGGGTGCTAGGCGCCGGGGCAGCCCCTCTCGACGTTGCCCCGGACGCGCCTCCCATGCCCCATCGCCTGCACCGCGGCGACCTGCCCGACGATTACGTGCCGGGCCCGGCCATCGCGGTCGACACCGAGACCCTCGGTCTCCAGCCCCACCGCGACCGGCTCTGCGTGGTGCAGATCTCCCGCGGCGACGGCGAGGCCGACGTCGTGCAGATCCCCAGGGCCGGCCCCGAGCCGGTGGTGCTCAAGCGCGTGCTGGCCGACCCGGCGGTCACCAAGATCTTCCACTACGCCCGCTTCGACCTCGCGGTGCTCTTCCATCGCCTCGGCGTGATGCCGGGGCCGGTCTACTGCACCAAGATCGGCTCGCGGCTCGCCCGCACCTATACCGACCGGCACGGCCTGAAGGACCTGGTGCGCGAGCTCCTCGGCGTCGACCTGTCGAAGCAGCAGCAATCCTCCGACTGGGGCGCCGACACCCTGACCCAGGCGCAGATCGACTACGCGGCCTCGGACGTGCTGCACCTCCACGCCCTGCGCGCCCGCCTCGACGCGATGCTCGCCCGCGAGGACCGCGCCGCCCTGGCGCAGGCCTGCTTCGACTTCCTGCCGACCCGCGCGCGCCTCGACCTGCTCGAATGGGACGAGACCGACATCTTCGCGCATAGCTGAGCGGACCTGGCGAAACGCGCGCCGCTGCCGCCCCGCCGGATGCCGACGGCGACCGGCGGTTTCGCGGGAGACGCGGAGCCGAGACAGAAGCCTGGCCGTTCTGTTAACCTTCCGGCCATAACTTCGACACCGGACCGGGGCAGGGGTGGGGCGTGTCCCGCGCACCCCGCCCGGGTCTCGGCATGACGCAGGTGGCCAGTACCTTGCTCGACGCGGTCCCGTCCCCGGCCGGCCCGGCCCTCGATTCCCGGCGCCTGCGCGCCCACACCCGCGCCCGCCGGCACAGCGCCCAGGTGCGCTGGCTGCGCCGCGCGATCCCCCTCGGCGCGGGCGCGGCCGGGCTCGCCATCGTGGTCGGCACCTGGCTCAACCCGTTCGCCGATCTCGGCGTCTCGGTCAGCCTCGGCGCGATCGGCGTCTCGGGCTCGAAGGTGACGATGGAGAGCCCGCGCCTCTCGGGCTACCGCTCGAAGGACAACCGCCCCTACGTGGTCACCGCCAAGGCCGCGCTTCAGGACGTGCGCAAGCCCTTCGTGATCGAATTGCAGAACATGCTCGGGCGCCTCACCACCGACGAATCGGGGGGGCTCGCCCATATCGAGGCGACCGCCGGGATCTTCGACACCCAGAAGGAGGCGCTGGAGCTGAGCCAGCACATCCGCCTCTGGACCGACAAGGGCCAGGAGGCGCGCCTCACCTCGGCCCATGTCGACTTCAAGGCTGGCGCGATGTCCTCGCGCGAGGCTGTCACCGTCACGATGCCGACCGGCTCGATCCGGTCCGACGGCCTCGAGGTGACCGAGAACGGCAAGACCATCTCGTTCGTCGGCAACGTCAGGGCGGTCTTCTCCAACCACGCCCCTTCCGAGACCTCGGAGCAGGATCCGCCGCTGCGGACCACCGAGGCCCAGATCAAGGACGATTGAGCCCGTGCCCCGTCTCCCGGCCCTCGCGGCGCTCGGCTGCCTCACCCTCGCGGCGCTCGCCCTCCCGTCCGTCCCGCGGGCCGAGACCCCGGCCGCGCCTACTGCCAAGAAGAAGGAGGCGGGCTCCGGCTTCGGCGCCTTCGGCAGCGGCGGCGGCAAGGAGCCGATCAAGATCGACGCCGACCGCCTCGACGTGTTCGATCGCGAGAACAAGGCGATCTTCGCCGGCAACGTCGTGGCGGTGCAGGGCGAGAGCACCATCCGCTGCTCCAGCATGACCGTGCACTACCAGCGCAAGGAGAAGGAGCCGAAGGGCAAGGCCGAGGCGAAGGCGCCCGAGGCCAAGGCCGAGGCCAAGCCCGACGCCAAGGCCTCCCTCACCCAGCCCGCGGAGCTGAAGCCCGTGAAGGTCGAGGCGAAGCCCGAGCCCAAGGTGGAGAAGGCCGAGAAGGCGTCCGATCCCACCGACGGCAGCGCGATCCGCCAGGTGGTCTGCGCCGGCCCGGTCACGGTGGTCTCCAAGGACCAGGTGGCGAGCGGCGACAACGCGGTGTTCGACCGGGTGGCGAACCGCGTCGTGCTCACCGGCAACGTGGTGCTGAGCCAGTGCCAGAACGTCACCCGCGGCTCGCGCCTCGTCTACGACATGAATACCGGCCGGGCGAACATGGACCCGGTCGCGGGCGGCCGCGTCTCCGCGATGTTCGTGCCGGGCGGCAAGGACGACAGCGCCAAGGGCAAGCAGGCGGGCTGCGCGCAGCCGCCTGGCCAGGCGGGCAAGGCGGCGCCGAAGCCGAGAGGGTAGGTGGGGGACTGAGGGTGGTCGATTTGGGGCCGTAAGGCCCTGAATCCGACTAGCGCGACAGGCCACTGAAGGTGCGGCGCTGATTCCCAGGCTTGAGCACCGCAGACCTCGGTTTCTTGCTGGTGCTCGGCAAGTGCGGCCTCGTGGCAGGCTCTCGCTCACCTGATACGGGCTGCCCGCTTATCTGCTCAAGTGCGCTTACCGGCGTCGGGTGGCAACCTCGAATGATCGACAGGCCTAAGCGTCGCCGGCACCCGACCAGCCTGTACGGAAAACCCCGCGAACTCCTTTTCCGTGCATCGCATCAATCCGACAGGGTTTGTCGCGCACCTCCCTCCGCCGTGGTCCGAAGGACGCGGTGCGAAGGCGAAGCTGGCTCGATGCCTTGTCGGCAAATACATGTTTTTCGTACAATTGAGCCTGACACGCGGAATGGTCGCTTGGGGTGGGAACCAGACTCTCACCCTGCACCCCATAGCGGACGCTCGGCGATCCACGGTTCTCGGTAGCAGCTGACGACCAGGATCATACCCGACCCATAGTACAGGCTAGAAATAAAGTCATACCAGCAGACAATTAAGTATCCAGAGATGGATCTTATACCACTGGCCAGAACTCAAATTTCTAAAGCATTCCCGTTTAGATCCTGCCATATACGGAGTCATGGAGCATTAAGATACGCCGAAAAGTGGCTCTGCTTCGCGGCCATTTCCCATGCGGTGCCACTAATTGCGGGTATCATCCAGGCTACCTGTTGTAGATTGGGCACAACTCGCAGCTAATTACTCCGTGCTTAGAAAACCCGTTGCGAGCCCTCAACCGCAATCTGTAAGCTTTTGGAAAAATAGCGGGGGCGGCGGCGTGGCTAATCGATTTCTATTGGCCGTTATGGGTCTAGCGTGCTGCGTCGCAGTGTCGGCATGCGGTAATACGCTGCCAATCATGGACGTGAGACACCCAGATCCCGGAGATTTTAGCGACTTCGTCCAAGCGGTTGTTTTGCACGTTCGTTGCGAACTGCGTCGAGCACTCAAAGCGAATACGCTCAATAATTCACAACGCCTCGCGATCTTGGACAAGTGGTCGGCCAAGATCGCCTTAAATCTAAAGGCCATTGATGAGGGCACGGCGAACCCCAATGTGACGGGAATTCCAAGTGCAGTTTTTTCAATCGGGGCGACCGGATCTTACAAAGCGGATGCTACCCGCGAGATGACTATGACTTATTTTTTGACCGTACAGGAGCTTCTCACTGAACGTGAGCCTGACGGCCAGTTGGCTATTGACCCTATCTCGAAGTTGCCGACGCCGTGTCAAAACGCCAATGATGGCTTCGCTCCTATAGGTGGCGACCTTGGCATCGAGCAGACAATCGCGGCAGCGTTCACGGCGTCTGATAGCTTCTATTCGCTTTCTGACGTTGTACAGGGCGGGCCGTTTGACACGATCTCTCATCATGTCAACTTCACCGTGATTGCTGGGGCCACGGTTACCCCGACATGGAAGTTCGTGAAGGTAACGGCTGACACGTCCGGAACGCTTCTTGGAGCTAACCGCACGACGTATGACGACCTGCTCATCACCCTCGGGCCCTCGCAGCTTGGAACGAGGAAGCTCGTGAAGGGCGGTCGCGTGCGTGTATTGGAGCCTTTGAGCGGTACATCAGAACTCGATCAGTCGTTCTTTGTGGAGCGTCTTAAAACAGTCTTCAGCTCGCCGCGGCCTGGTTTCTAAGGAGTGCGTGATCATGATGACCACATCGAAGATTGGTATGACCGCAGTTGCTTTGGTAGTCGGCGGAATTTCTACTGCTATGGCAAGCGATTACACCTGCATCTCTGGCGCCCGCATTCCGATGACGGTTGCGGCTGCTCAAGCAAGCGGATGGAATTGCACGACGACATGCGCCGCGCAGCTAAAACCCAATGCAAGCCTTCTTCCGGAAGAGGCCGATATTTTCTCAAGAGATAATCCGGATAAAAAGTGGGGCCCGCCCTATACCAATGGTAAGATTTGTATCGTGTATGTTGATCCCGGAAAGACTACGCGAGCGAGATACGGCGATGGCGCAAGATGCTTTTACACATACAGCGCTAGACCGGCCGACCCCTGTCAGGCTGGTGATCTAACAATTGCAAGTGAAAGGACTATCACCCAATAATCTGTTTTTGAGCGAGAACACCGTCTCAAGAGTACCAGCTAGAGCAGACGTTTGCACTCTATATATGTTTAGCGGCGCGCGATGGCCGGTCGATGTCACGACATGGACTGGAGGACAGATCTTCCAAGTGCCTGAATTGGGTCGAAAGCAGCCCCGTGAGCGCCTGTCAGGACTCCGCTGGCATCCCCAACTAGCCATCTTGTATGTCGGAAAACACCTGTTTTCCGTACATCCAGGCGTCACACTCGGAATGGCTGAACCGAGTCGATAGAGGATTCGCCCACAGTCAAGCTGATGAGGTTTATCCGTAGCCCGAAACTCGGGCGCTGCCTCTCCGGCGCGGGAGACAGGTCCCACGCCCGGCTCCGAAATGTCCCCGCAGACCGAGACGGCCCGGCGATTCCCACGCCGGGCCGTCTCGTCTCGCTTACGCCGACACCAACGGCGTCCCCGCCTCCGCCGCGCTGTCGCCCTCGGGCGTCAGCACCTCCTGGCCCTGCGCCTCCACCACCGCCGCGGCCGTGATGTTGACGATGCCGCGCGCCGTCACCGAGGGGGTGAGGATGTGGGCGGGCCTGGCCGGGCCGAGCAGCAGCGGGCCCACCGGTAGGGCGTCGGCCAGGGTCTTCGAGAACTGGAACGCGATGTTGGCCGCATCCAGGTTCGGCATGATCAGCACGTTGGCCTCGCCCTTGAGGCGCGAGCCCGGCAGCACCTTGTCGCGGATCGCCTGCGACAGGGCGGTGTCGGCCGCCATCTCGCCGTCGACCTCGAGGTCGGGGGCGCGCTCGCGCAGGAGCGCCAGGGCCTGGCGCATCTTGCGCGACGAGGCGGTGTCGAACGAGCCGAAATCGGCGTGGCTGACGAGCGCGATCTTCGGCGACAGGCCGAAGCGGCGGGCGGTATCGCCGCAGGCGATGGCGACGTCGGCGATCTCCTCGGCGCTCGGGTCGGGCCGCACGTGGGTGTCGGCGAGGAAATAGGCGCCCTTCGAGGTGACGATGAGGCTGAGCGCCGCGAAGTCCCGGGCACCCGGCGCGAGCCCGATGATGTCGCGGATCACCCGCACCTTGCTCTCGAAGCGGCCCTCCAGGCCGCAGATCAGCGCGTCGGCCTCGCCGCGGCGCACGGCGAGCGCGCCGATCACCGCGTTGTTGGTGCGCACCAGCGTGCGGGCGCCGTCCGGCGTGATGCCGCGGCGTCCGGCCAGATCGATGTAGGTCTGGACGTAGGTGCGGTAGCGCGGATCGTCGTCGGGGTTGATGAGCTCGAAGTCGCGGCCGGGCTGGATCGCGAGGCCGAAGCGCTTGAGGCGGGTCTCGATCACGTTCGGGCGGCCGATCAGGATCGGCTTGGCCAGCCCCTCCTCGACGATCGCCTGGACGGCGCGCAGCACCCGCTCGTCCTCGCCCTCGGCGTAGACGACACGGCGGGGATCCTGCTTGGCCGCGGTGAAGACCGGCTTCATGATGAAGCCGGAGCGGTGCACGAACCGGTCGAGGGATTCGGCATAGGCCCGCACGTCGGCCAGCGGCCGCTTGGCGACGCCGGAATCCATCGCCGCCTGCGCCACGGCCGGGGCGATGCGCAGGATCAGGCGCGGGTCGAACGGGCTCGGAATCAGCGAGTGCGGGCCGAAGGGCCGCGCCTCGCCGCCATAGGCGCGGGCGACGACGTCGGAGGGGGTCTCGCGGGCGAGCCCGGCGATCGCCTTGACGGCCGCCGCCTTCATCTCCTCGTTGATCGTGGTCGCGCCGACATCGAGCGCGCCCCGGAAGATATAGGGGAAGCACAGGACGTTGTTGACCTGGTTCGGGAAGTCGGAGCGCCCGGTGCAGATCATGGCGTCCGGCCGCTTCTCCTCGGCCAGCGTCGGCATGATCTCCGGATAGGGGTTGGCGAGCGCCAGGATCAGCGGCTTCTCGGCCATCCGCTCCAGCATCTCGGGCTTCAAGACGCCACCGGCCGAGAGGCCGAGGAAGACGTCGGCGCCGGGGATCACCTCGGCGAGCGTGCGGGCCTGCGTCTCCTGGGCGTAGACCGACTTCCAGCGGTCCATGAGTTTCTCACGGCCCTTGAAGACGACACCCTCGATGTCGGTGACGAAGATGTTCTCGCGGCGCGCGCCGAGCGAGACGAGCTGGTTGAGGCAGGCGAGCGCCGCCGCACCCGCGCCCGAGGTGACGATCTTGACGTCCGAGATCGTCTTGCCGGCGAATTCGAGGCCGTTGAGGACGGCCGCCGCCACGATGATCGCGGTACCGTGCTGGTCGTCGTGGAAGACCGGGATGTTCATCCGGGCCCGGCAGCGCTCCTCGACCTCGAAGCACTCCGGCGCCTTGATGTCCTCGAGGTTGATGCCGCCGAAGGTGGGTTCCAGCGCCGCCACCACGTCGACGAGCTTGTCGACGTTCTTCTCGTTCAGCTCGATGTCGAAGACGTCGATGCCGGCGAACTTCTTGAACAGGACCGCCTTGCCCTCCATCACGGGCTTGGAGGCGAGCGGGCCGATATCGCCGAGGCCCAGCACCGCGGTGCCGTTCGAGACCACCGCGACGAGGTTCTGGCGCGCAGTCAGGTTCGCGGCCTCCTCCGGATCGGCGGCGATCGCCTCGCAGGCGGCGGCGACGCCGGGAGAGTAGGCCAGCGCGAGGTCGCGCTGGTTGCCGAGCGGCTTCGTCGGCTGGATCTCCAGCTTCCCGGGCCGCGGATGACGGTGGTAGAACAGCGCGCCGCTCTTCAGATCGTCCGAAATGTTGCTGCTCACCGCGCTCTCTCCCCGGGTCGCCCAAAAAGTCGGGCTTGCCATCCTGCCCGCGACTCGCAAGCGAGCGCGCGGGTGAGGGGTTTCCTGCACCGCCTGCGGCAGGGGCGCAACCCTCACAACGAGACGTGCCTGCATCTGGCCAAGCTCGCGGCCCGGCACGGCTTCCGGGTGGCGCCGTACTCCTACGGCAGGCCGAAGGTTCGATTCCCCGAATCCGGCGCGCGACTGACGATCGGCCCCTACTGCTCCATCGCCGACAAGGTCGAGATCCTGCTCGGTGGCAACCACCGCACCGATTGGGTCTCGACCTATCCGTTCGCCGCGATGCAGGGCCTGTGGCCGGACCTCGACGCGCCGGAGGACTACCACGCCTCCCGGGGCGACGTGACGATCGGGGCCGACGTCTGGCTCGGCTCGGGCTGCCTGATCCTGTCGGGGGTCACGATCGGCTCCGGCGCCGTGGTGGCCGCCCACGCGGTCGTGACCCGGGACGTGCCGCCTTTCGCCATCGTCGCCGGCAACCCCGCCCGGGTGATCCGCCACCGCTTCCCGCCCGACATCGTGGCGGCGCTCGTCGAGACCGCCTGGTGGGACCTGCCGCCGGAGCGGGTCCGGGCCCTGGTGCCGCTGCTCCAGAGCGGCGAGGCCGAGGCCCTGGTGCGGGCCCTGCGGGACGGGCACGGCCGGACGGACGGGGAGGGGCCTTAGCCCCCGAGTCCCGCCGAGTCCCGCGGGGGCAGCCGGAGCGGCGCCGCGCCGGCCTCCGTGCCCGGCCGGCGGTCCGGCGATCGACGCGTTTGCCGGAGCGACGCCGCGCCGGCCGCCGTGCCCGGCCGGCGGTCCGACGATCGACGCGTTTGCCGGTGCGTCCGCCGCTATCGGGGGCGCGGCCCTTCGCGTGGCCGCATCCCCGCCGCCGTCAGGCCCGCCGCTGCCCGGTCTCCTTCGCCGTGAACCCCTCCAGGATCTTGTCGAGCGTCAGCGGGTAGTCTCGGATCCGGATCCCGGTCGCGTTGTAGACCGCGTTCGCCACCGCGGCCCCGGCGCCGCAGATGCCGAGCTCGCCCAGCCCCTTGCTCTTCAGCGGGTTCGTCTTGTCGTCGAGCTCGGGCAGGAAGACCGCGTCGATCTCCGGCAGGTCGGCGTGGACCGGGACGTGGTATTCGGCGAGGTCGTGGTTGACGAAGGTGCCGGAGCGCGGATCGACCTCGACCGCCTCCATGAGCGCGGTGCCGACGCCAAACACCATGCCGCCGATGGCCTGCGAGCGCGCGGTCTTGGGGTTTAGGATGCGTCCGCCGGTGAACACGCCGAGCATCCGCCGCAGCCGGATCTCGCCGGTATCGGCATCGACGCCGACCTCGGCGAAATGCGCGCCGTAGGAGTATTGCGAGAACTTCTTCTCGTTCTCGCCCGGCTTGATCTCGCCCTCGGCCTCGAGCCCCGGCCCGATCAGGTCGCGCAACGCCGCCGAGCGGTTGCCCGAGGTGATCCGCCCGCCCGTGAAGACCGCGTTCTGCGGGTTCAGGTCGGTCTTGGCGAGGAGCTGGCCGCGCAGGGCCTCGCAGGCCATGTAAAGTGCCGAGCCCGACGAGGCGGCGCCGAACGAGCCGCCGGAGCCCGACGACATCGGGTCGGCGGTGTCGCCCAGCACCATCCGCACCTGTGCGACCTCCAGGCCCAGCATCTCGGCGGCGATCTGGCTCAGGATCGTGTAGGTGCCGGTGCCGATGTCGGTCATCGCCATCCGGGCGGTGAGCGTGCCGTCGGGATCGAGGCGCACCCGCGCCTTGGCGGGCTGGAGCGGGTTGAGCCGGGCCGCCGACGCGACGCCGTGGCCGACCATCCACTGGCCGTCCCGCACCGAGCCGGGCTTCGGGTTGCGCTTGTCCCAGCCGAACAGGCGCGCGCCCTCGCGCAGGCACGGCACGAGCTGGCGGGTCGAGAACGGGACCTTCTTCTCCGGGTCCTCGGCCGGCTCGTTGCGGATGCGCAACTCGATCGGATCGAGGTTCAGCGCCTCGGCGAGCTCGTCCATGGCGCCTTCGAGCGCCAGCATGCCGACCGCCTCGCCGGGCGCCCGCATTGAGGAGGCGGGCAGCAGGTTCAGCGAGGCGAGCCGGTGCGCCGTCAGGCGGTTGGGCGCCGCGTAGAGCGAGCGGGTGACGTTGGCCGAGGTCTCGAAGAAGCTGTCGCCGGGCGTCGTGTCGGACCAGGATTCGTGCCCGATCGCCGTGAGCTTGCCGTCCCGGTCGGCGCCGAGGCGCACCCGCTGCACGGTGTCCGAGCGGCGCGTCGTCGAGGTGAAGACCTGCTGGCGGGTGAGCGCGACCTTCACCGGCCGGCCGTTCAGGTTCTTCGAGGCGAGCGCGGCCAGGATCGCATCGGCCTGCGGCTGGAGCTTGCCGCCGAACCCGCCGCCGACGAAGCGGCTGATCAGGCGCACGTTGTCCTTCGGCAGCTTGAAGACCGAGGCCAGCGCGTCCTGGCCGCGATTCGGCATCTGGTTGGCGGTGATCAGCGTGACCCGGTCGCCCTCCCAGGCCGCGATGGTGGCGTGCGGCTCCATCATGGCGTGGCTCTGCACCGGCGTGGTGTAGCGCGCGTCGATCGTGACGGCCGCCGCGGCGAGGCCGGCCTCGAAGTCGCCGAGGCGCGAATCCGGCGGCGTGCGCGCCTTCTCGGGCTTCTTGGCCTCGGCCAGCGCGTCGGCCAGCACGTAGGCGCCCTTGTCCTGGTCGTAGGTGACCCGGATGGCGGCGGCCGCCGCGCGGGCCTCCTCGAAGCTCTCGGCCACCACCAGGGCGACCGGCTGGCCGGCATGCCGGATTTCGGTACCGGTCAGGAGCGGGCCGACCTGCTCCTTCTTCTCGCCCTGGGGCGGTACGTTGCGGTGGGTCAGCACGTGCACGACGCCCGGCATCCGCTCGGCGGATGCCGTGTCGATGTCGCGGATGCGCCCCTTGGCGACCGTCGCCGTGACGACGAAGCCGTATCCGGGATCCTTCATCTCCCGGCTCTCGTAGGCGTAGGTGGCGCGGCCCGTGACCTTGAGGGGGCCGTCGACCCGGTCGATCGGCCGACCCACCGGGCCGCCGGTCTGCGTGTCGAGGGGTGTGACGCCGATCGGCTGGCTCATGTCCATGGCAGTTCTCCGATATCGGCGATCAGGCGCGCAGGGCGTCGGCGACGGCGGCCGCGAGGGTGCGCTTGGCGAGCGGGATCTTGAAGTCGTTGGGGCCGTAGCCGCGGGCGCCCTTCAGCGCCGCCTCGCCGGCGGCGGCCACGCCCTCGCGCACGAGCGCGGCTTCCGCCTCGGCCACCCGCCAGGGCTTGGGGGCGAGCCCGCCGAAGGCGAGGCGGGCCGAGCGGATCGTGTCGCCCTCGGCCTCGATCACCGCCGCCACCGACACGAGGGCGAAGGCGTAGGAGGCCCGGTCGCGCACCTTGCGGTAGACGTGCCGGCCCTTCACCGGCGCCGGGAGCGTCACGGCGGTGACGATCTCGCCGGGCGCGAGCGCGGTCTCGATCTGCGGCGTGTCGCCCGGCAGGCGGTGGAAGTCGGCGATCGGGATCCGCCGCTCGGCCCCGTCGGGCGCCACCGTCTCGACCGTGGCGTCGAGCGCCCGCATGGCGACCGCCATGTCGGAGGGGTGGGTGGCGATGCACTGGTCCGACGTGCCGACCACCGCCAGGATGCGGGTGAACCCTCCGATCGCCGAGCAGCCGGAGCCGGGCTGGCGTTTGTTGCAGGGCATCGCGGTGTCGTAGAAATACGGGCAGCGGGTGCGCTGCAGGAGGTTGCCGGCGGTGGTCGCCTTGTTGCGCAGCTGGCCCGAGGCGCCGGCGAGGAGCGCGCGCGAGAGCACGCCGTAATCGCGCCGCACCCGCTCGTCGGCGGCGAGATCGGAGTTGCGCACCATCGCGCCGATGCGCAGGCCGCCGTCCGACGTCGCCTCGATCCGGTCGAGCGGCAGGCGGTTGACGTCGACGAGGTGAGTCGGCGTCTCGATCTGCAGCTTCATCAGGTCGAGGAGGTTGGTGCCCCCGGCGATGAAGCGGGCATTGGGCTGTCCGGCGACAGCCCTGGCGGCGTCGGCCACGGTGGCGGGGCGCTCGTAGGTGAAAGCTTTCATCGGTCGCTCCCCTCAGAGCCGGGTCGCCGGGCCGCCGGCATCCCGGATCGCCGCGACGATGTTGGGATAGGCGGCGCAGCGGCAGATGTTGCCGCTCATCCGCTCGCGGATCTCCGCGTCGGTGAGGGCGACCGTCTCGGTCAGGTCCTTGGTCACGGTGCTGGGCCAGCCGGCCTTGGCCTCGTCGAGCATGCCGGCGGCCGAGCAGATCTGGCCGGGCGTGCAGTAGCCGCACTGGAACCCGTCATGCTTCACGAAGGCAGCCTGGAGCGGGTGCAGGTGGTCGCCGTCGGCCAGGCCCTCGATCGTCTTGATCTCGTCGCCCTCGTGCATCACCGCGAGCGTCAGGCAGGCATTGATCCGGCGTCCGTTGACCAGCACCGTGCAGGCGCCGCACTGGCCGTGGTCGCAGCCCTTCTTCGAGCCGGTGAGGCCGATGCGCTCGCGCAGGGCATCGAGGAGCGTGGTGCGCGGGTCGATCTCGAGGGGCCGGGCCTGGCCGTTGACCCGGAGGGTCACCGGCATCCGGGGCGTCGCCGGCTCGGCGGCGAGGGCCGGCGGCGTCGCGGCGGGCGGGGTCGCCGCCTGGGCGCGCCCGGCAAAGCCCAGCACGGCCGCCGCGGCGACGCCGCTCTCCAGAACGCTCCGGCGCGTGAGCCGCGGCGCGGAATCCGAGTTGTCCATGGTGCCTCCCGGCCTGGGGCGAGGTGACGGCGCACGGGCGCCGATGCCGCCTCGGCCGTTGGGCCGCGACGTGATTGCTCACCAAACGTTTCGGGGGCTGGGCGGGTCCCGAACTGGCCTCGGGTGCGGCATCGCGTGCGGCACGCAGCCCTCCACGGAGGACAACCTCGATACGGGAGTCCGTGCCCCTGCCTCTCAGCAGGTGGATGGTCGTTGACCTCACGTCGTGCGATCGTATGGTCCCATGACTGATCGAGGTGCATCGCGCGGTTCGAGTGGGATCACGCCAAAGCTCGCACCAACATCGTCAAGCACGGCGTGTCCTTCGAGGCCGCGACGGCGGTCTGGGACGATCCGCTCCACGTCGTCGTGCCGGATCGCATCGAGGCCGGCGAGCAGCGCTGGCATGCGCTCGGGATGGTGGGAGCGGTGGCGATTCTCGTCGTGGTTCACACGTATCCCGGTCCGGATGACGCGATCCGGATGACGATTGTATCGTCCGCATCATCGGGGCCCGGCGTGCGACGATCCATGAGAGGAGGCGCTATGAGCAGGACAGCGCTTAGCGCGGAGGAACTGGCGCGGTTGGCCGCCCTCGCGGCCTGGCCGGATCACGAGATCGATACGGACGACATCCCCGAGGCGCCGGCCGAGAATTGGCGTCATGCCCGCCGGGGGCCGGGCCGCTCTCCCGTGGAACGACCGGCGATCATTCCGATCGATGGCGACGTCGTGTCGTGGTTCAAGCGCAGTCCTCCGACGACGGATATCAGGCCGACATCAACCGCGTGCTGCGACGGTACGTCGACGAAGCCGCGAAGCGCTCCGCCTGACCGCCCTCACGAGCGAAAGATACGCGTGTACTGCGTCTCGTGCCGGAACGAGCCGAGGTCGAGCCGTAGCGTCGCGGTCCCGGCCTCGTCGAGGGGCAGATCCTCCACGGCGCGCGCCAGGGCCGCCGCCCGCGGCATCAGGGCGGCGACCACCCGCGTGCCGGCGGTCTGGCCGACGGGAGCGAGGCGCAGCGAGGCCGAGACGAGGTTCTGCAGGAAAGCCGCGAGATAGGCCGCCAGCACCGTGCCGCGATCGAGCCCGTGGGCGCCGGCCGCCGCGCCGACCGCGACCGGATAGGCCACCGGTCCGTCGAGCCGCCCTGCGAGGTCGGCGAGGCGCGGCACGTCCCAGGCGGCCCGGGTGGCATCGAGGAACGAGCGGCCCTGCTGGCTGGTCTCGAGGTGCAGCTCGCGCGAGGGGCTGAGCGCGAGGGCGAGGTCGTTCACCGCCACCAGCGCATCGGCGTCGCCACGTGCGGCGGCCCGATGGGCATGGGCGGCCAGGATCGCGTCGCTGCGGCCGGCGCCGTGGTCGAGCACGTCGGCGAGCCAGTCGCGTAAGGACGCCTCGTCGCGCACGTCGCCGGCCTCCACCGCCCATTCGAGGCCGTGCGAGTAGGCGTAGGCCCCCACCGGATAGCCCGGCGAGAGCCAGGCGAGCAGCACCAGGGCGTCCGGGACCCGCTCAGCCATGGGGGTGGTCGTGCGAATGGTCATGGTGGTGGTGTCCGTGACCGTGCCCATGATCGTGCGAGTGACCTTGCGCGTGCCCGCCCGCATAGGCGCCGCCCTCGGGCCGGAACGGCCGCTCGACCGGCGTCGCGGTGCCCCCTAAGCCCTCCACCATCGCGGCGAGCACATGGTCGTGGGCGATCCAGAGCGCGTCGGTGCCGATCTCGGCCGGGATGTGCCGGTTGCCGATGTGCCAGATCAGCCGCTTGAGGGCGTGGTCGGTGGCGGCGCGGATCTCCAGCAGTCTTTCCGGCGCCGCCTCGACCCAGACCAGGCGCCCGTCCTCGAGGCGGAGCGCGTCGCCATCGTCGAGGACGACCGGCTCGGGGAGGTCGAGCAGGAAGGCGAGGCCGCCGACGCCCCGCATCGCCATGCGGCGCCGGTGCCGGTCGCCGGAATCGAGCACGATGCGGTCGACGATCTCGCCGGAGCCGAGGACGTCGCGGCGGATGACGCGGGTGGCGCGGATCATGGGAAGGGCCGGGTTCCGATCAGTGAGGGTCAGACGACGTCCGGCTCGTCCGGACCGGGATAGAATCGCTCGTCGAGGATCTGCGACAGCGTGTAGGGGCAATCCGGCGGAAAGCTCCGCTCCGGCAGGCCGGTCTCGTCCGCCGCCCGCACCCGGGCGAGGCGATAGGCCTTGCTGAGAACCTCCGCCGGCCAGGCCCGCAGGCTCGGGCTCATCGTCACCACGTCGTCCAGGCTCACGCGCTGCTCGACGATGGTGGCGCGCCAGCCGTACTTCCGCTGCTGCGGCTGGAATTCCCATTTCAGCAGGTGGTGCAGCAGGACGGTCAGTCGGGAGCGGATCTCGGATTTCTGCGACCCGCCCAAATCGGCGATCTCCTCGGCCAGTGCCTCGCGATCGAGCGCGGCCCAGCGGCCGGCCCGGATCAGCGCGGCCTGTCCTTGCGTCCAGAGAAAATAGTCGATCTCGGGCGAGACATTCGTCTCGGGCGAGACGCCGGCCTCCGGCGCCTGCCGCTCGGCGAGCTTGGGCATGGTGTCGCTCCTACCCGATCATGATAGCTCAGAACAGGAAGTAGCGCTGCGCCATCGGCAGCACCTCGGCGGGCTCGCAGACCAGCAATTCGCCATCGGCGCGCACGTCGTAGGTTTCGGGGTCGACCTCGATCACCGGGGTGGCGTCGTTGTGGATCATGCTCTTCTTCGAGATGCCGCCGCGCACGTTCTCGACCGCGACGAGCTGCTTGGACACGCCGAGTTTTTCGCGAAGCCCCGCCTCGATCGCGGCCTTCGACACGAAGGTGAGCGCCGTCGACGCCGGCACCCGGCCGAACGCGCCGAACATCGGACGGTAATGCACCGGCTGCGGCGTCGGGATCGAGGCGTTGGGGTCGCCCATCGGGGCGGCCGCGATGGCGCCGCCCTTGACGATCAGGTCCGGCTTCACCCCGAAGAAGGCCGGCGACCACAGCACGAGATCGGCGAGCTTGCCGACCTCGACCGAGCCGATGTGCCGCGAGATGCCGTGGGCGATGGCCGGGTTGATCGTGTACTTGGCGACGTAGCGCTTGGCCCGGGCGTTGTCGTTGCCGGACGCATCGCCCGGGAGCGCGCCGCGCTGGCGCTTCATCTTGTCGGCGGTCTGCCAGGTGCGGATGATCACCTCGCCGACCCGGCCCATCGCCTGGCTGTCCGACGACATCATCGAGAGCGCGCCGATATCGTGCAGGATGTCCTCGGCGGCGATCGTCTCCTTGCGGATCCGGCTCTCGGCGAAGGCGAGGTCTTCCGGGATCGATGGGTCGAGGTGGTGGCACACCATCAGCATGTCGAGATGCTCGTCGATGGTGTTGCGGGTAAACGGCCGCGTCGGGTTGGTGGAGGAGGGCAGCACGTTCGGCAGCCCCGCCACCTTGATGATGTCCGGCGCGTGCCCGCCGCCGGCGCCTTCCGTGTGGAAGGCGTGGATGGTGCGGCCCTTGAACGCCGCGATCGTGTCCTCGACGAAGCCCGATTCGTTGAGCGTGTCGGTGTGGATCATCACCTGGATGTCGTGGGCGTCGGCCACCGACAGGCAGCAATCGATGGCGGCCGGCGTGGTGCCCCAATCCTCGTGCAGCTTCAGTGCGCAGGCGCCGGCCCGGATCATCTCCTCCAGGCTGTCGGGCTTCGAGGCGTTGCCCTTGCCGGCAAACGCCAGGTTCATCGGGAAGGCGTCGGCGGCCTCGATCATCCGGGCGATGTGCCAGGGACCCGGCGTACAGGTGGTGGCGAAGGTGCCGTGGGCCGGGCCCGTCCCGCCGCCGAGCATCGTGGTGATGCCGGAATTCAGCGCCTCGTCGATCTGCTGCGGGCAGATGAAGTGGATATGGCTGTCGAACCCGCCGGCGGTGAGGATCTTGCCCTCGCCGGCGATCACCTCGGTGCCCGGCCCGACCACGATGGTGACGCCGTCCTGGATGTCCGGGTTGCCGGCCTTGCCGAGCGCCGCGATGCGCCCGCCCTTGAGACCGACATCGCATTTCACGATGCCCCAGTGATCGAGCACCACCGCGTTGGTGATGACCGTGTCGACCGCGCCGCCCGCGTTGCTCGCCTGGCTCTGCCCCATCCCGTCGCGGATCACCTTGCCGCCGCCGAACTTCACCTCCTCGCCGTAGCGGGTGTGGTCCTGCTCGACCTCGATGACGAGGGAGGTGTCGGCGAGGCGGATGCGGTCGCCCTTGGTCGGCCCGAACATCGCCGCGTAGGCGGCGCGGGGGAGGCTGGCGGGTTTGGGGGTGTTGGACATGGGCGGCGGGTCCGGTCAGGCGGGCGTCGAGGAGTCGGATTTCGTGCGCGCGTCCTCGGCCAGGAGATAATCCCCGATCGGGTCGGCGCTGGGTGCCGGCGGGCCAGTCCTGGCGCGGGCGCGGCGGGCGATGTCTCGAAGGGAGAAAAGCGTGTCGGGCCTCGTCGAATGCGCGCGTCCCTCGTCTCCCGAAATGGGGGAGCCTTGGTCACCCGGCGCACGATCGGGCATCTGATGGGCGTCGGCTGGCAGAGTCACCGGTCCTCCATACCTCGATCTCCCATCCTCGACCTCATCCTGAGGTGTCAGTCCATCTCGATGGACTGACCTCGAAGGAGGGCTCGATGGATCGCTGTGACTTCTGGAGCCCTCCTTCGAGGTCAGTCGATTTGCAATCGACCGACACCTCAGGATGAGGTGGAAGGTTGGGAAAAGCAGGTTCGCATCGCCTACAGCGCCCCCATCACGTCACCCCGGAACCCGTAGACCTTCCGCCCGCCCCCCATCGGGATCAGCACCACCTCCCGGGTCGAGCCCGGCTCGAAGCGCACCGCCGTGCCCGGCGCGATGTCGAGGCGCTGGCCCCGGGCCTTGTCGCGGTCGAAGCGCAGCGCCGGGTTGACCTCGAAGAAGTGGTAGTGCGAACCGACCTGGATCGGCCGGTCGCCGGTATTGGCGACCTCGATCACCGTGCGGGGCGCGCCCTCGTTGAAGACGATCTCGCCGTCCGGGGTCGTGACCTCGCCCGGCACGTTGGTGGCGGGGGTGCCGCGGATCGGGTGGTGGACGGTGACGAGCTTGGTGCCGTCAGGGAAGGTCGCCTCGACCTGGATGTCGTGGATCATCTCGGGCACGCCCTCCATCACCTGGTCGGCGGTGAGGACCTGCGCGCCGAGCCGCATCAGTTCGGCCACGGTGCGGCCGTCGCGGGCACCCTCGACCACGAAGTCGGTGATCAGCGCCACCGCCTCCGGGTGGTTGAGCTTCACGCCCCGGGCCAGGCGGTTGCGGGCCACCATCGCCGCCATGGCGACGAGGAGCTTGTCCTTCTCGCGGGGGGTCAGCAGCACAGGGGCGTCTCTCCGGTCGGTGGGGCCCCATCCTTCGCCGAGGCGGGGGCGCGAGGCAAGATTTCCGGGTGCGGGCGGCCCCGGCGACGAGGCCGGGCACGCAAGAAACGAGCCGTCAGGTCTGCCAGACCCGCGGCAGCGGCCGCCCGCGAAACCCTTCGAGGATCCGGGCGGCGGCGACCCGCAGGGGGCCGATCTCGGGCCCGAGCAGGCGTAAGCTCAGCATGCCGTTCCAGGCGCTCGCCCCGGCCTCGACGGACAGCGCCTCGCAGCCGGCCGCCTGGATCAGGTCGCGGACCTGGTCGAGCCGGCTCTCGGCGTCGGGGGCGAGGTGGAGGAGCGTCGCCGTCGCCCGGGCGCCGCCGGCCACCGCCCGCCGGGCGAGGGTGGCGGCGATGTCGCCGTCGAGCCGGAAGGTGTCGGCGTAGACGAGCCGCCCGGCCCGGCGGATGCGCCAGGAATCGATGAGGGCGCCGTCCCGCACCACCTCGCCCTTGGCGGCGCGGCCGAAGACCAGGGCCTCGAACAGGGTGAGTTGCGCCGTCGCGTCGATCTCCGCGGAGAAGCCCCGGGCGAGCCGGGCGCCGTCGAACAGGATCGTCTCCTGCGGCAGCCAGGCCAGGGCGGCCTCCGGTTCGAGCGCGAGGTCCACGTCGAGCCGGGTCACCGGTCCGTCCGAGCGGTAGATCTTCTCCGCCGCCGTGGTGGTCAGCACGAGGTCGGCCCCCGGGCCGAGCCGCGCCTCGACGGTGAAGCGGTCGCCGCAGGCGATGCCGCCGGCGCTGTTGAGGAGCACCGCCTCCATCGGGCCGATCCCGCCGGGCCCGCGCTCCGGCCGCGGCAGGCGCAGCCGCAAGGGGCCGGCTTCGGCGAGGTCGGTGGTCCGCGTGGCGCCGCCCGGCATCCGCGCGACGGCGAGCGCGACGTGGCCGATCGAGCGCTGGCGGCGCACGGTATCGGGAAGGGGGGCGGTGGTGGATGGCGGCATCGGGAGCCCGGCGGGCCGGACGGCCCTCGTCGAGCCACGCTTAGACCGCGCCGGCAGCCCCGCAGGCAAGCCCCGAACGCGCGATGATGCCGGCAGGCCGTCCGGCGCGCGGCAGAATCTGCCGTCGGCCCGGGACTCTCCGGCGTCCGCGCACCGGCACTCCTGCTAGGCTGCCCGGGTCATCGGGAGCCCACGGATGCCAGCACCTCTCCTCCAGATCGAGACGACGCCGGACCTGCCGGCGACCGCCGACGTCGTGGTGATCGGCGGCGGCGTGGCCGGCACCTTCGCGGCCTACTATCTGGCGCGCCGGGGGCTCAGCGTCGCGCTGGTCGAGAAGGGCCGCGTCGGCGCCGAGCAGTCGAGCCGCAACTGGGGCTGGTGCCGCCAGCAGAACCGCGACGCCCGCGAGCTGCCGATGGCGACGAAGAGCCTCGACCTGTGGGACCGGCTCAACGCCGAGATCGGCGAGGATCCCGGCTTCCGGCGCTGCGGCCTGCTCTATCTCAGCAACGACGATGCCGAGATCGCCCGCTGGGCCAAGTGGCGCGACTTCGCGGTGACAGAGGGCGTCACCACCCACATGCTGAGCGAGAGCGAGGCGAAGGCGCGGGCGAGCGCCACCGGGCGGGGCTGGAAGGGCGGGGTGTTCTCGCCCTCCGACGGCGTCGCCGATCCGTCCCGCGCCGTGCCGGTCGTCGCCCGCGGGGTGATGAAGGCGGGCGGCAGCGTCCACCAGCTCTGCGCCGCCCGCGGCCTCGAGCTCCAGGGCGGACGCGTCAGTGCCGTCGTGACCGAGAAGGGCACGATCCGCACGAAGACCGTGGTGATGGCCGGCGGCGCCTGGGCGTCGTCGTTCGTGCGCCAGCTCGGCATCCGCTTCCCGCAATCGGCGGTGCGCTCCTCGATCCTGGCGGTCGGCCCCAGCGTCGCCGGCCTGCCGGACGCGCTCCACACCGCCGAGATCTCGGTGACCCGTCGCGGCGAGACCGGCGGCCATACGCTCGCGATCAGCGGGCGGGCCAGCGTCGATCCCACGCCCCAGCAGATCCTGTTCGCCCGCGAGTTCGTGCCGATGTTCGCCCGGCGCTGGCGCGCCCTGCGGCCGGGCGGCCTCGGCGGCTGGCGCAGCGGGCACGAGACCGCCGCGCGCTGGCGCCTCGACGAGGAGACGCCGATGGAGCGGATGCGGGTCCTCGATCCGAAGCCCGACGCGCGCCTCGTCGCCGAGACGCACCGGCGCGCCCTCGACCTGCTGCCGGCCCTGCACGGCACGACGATCACCGCCTCCTGGGCCGGCTACATCGATTCGACCCCCGACGGCGTGCCGGCGATCGGCGAGGTGACGGGCGTGCCGGGCCTGATCCTGGCGGCGGGTTTTTCCGGCCACGGCTTCGGCATCGGCCCGGGCGCCGGCCACCTCGTGGCCGACCTCGTCACCGGCGCCGACCCGATCGTCGATCCGCGCCCCTACCACCCGGACCGGTTCGAGGCCTCGGCCTGGGGCAAGGTGGCGGAGTTCTGAGGAGCGGATCTCCGTCCGGGTCCGCGACGATCCCTCGCGCCGGCGGGGTCGAAGTACCGTAAGCTCTCCTCCGCGCGAACGGAGGACGCACCGTGGAGTCTTCGTCACCCGAAACGACCTGCCGGGTCGTGCGACCCGGCCCCACCATCGTCGGCAAGCAGGCGCTGACCTACGCACCCGCGGTCTCGGCCGAGACGGTCGGATCGACGGGGCTGCACATGCAGCTCGTCACCCTGCCGCCGGGGGCCCGCGCCAGGGCCCACCTGCACGAGGCGCACGAGACGGCGCTCCACGTGCTCTCGGGCGTCGCCGGCACCTGGTACGGCGAGCGCCTGGAGCACCACCTGTGGAGCCGGGCGGGCGATTTCGTCTACATCCCGGCCGGCGTCCCGCACCTGCCCTACAACGCCAGCCGCACCGAGACCTGCACGGCGGTGATCGCCCGCACCGATCCGAACGAGCAGGAGAGCGTGGTGCTGCTGCCGGAACTCGACGCGCTGCGCCCTCCGGAGGGGGACGTCATGGCGTAGGGCCGGCGCCGCGAGGTCCGGCCCCCTTGCCTCACATCGCCGTCGGACGTCCGGCGGCCACCACCAGCAGCTTGCCGTCGCCGAGGGTCCGGGCCGCGGCGCGGCGGATGTCGGCCTGCGTCACCGCGCCGATCAGGCCGTTGCGGCGGGCGATGTAGTCGATGCCGAGGCCCTCGAAGGCGATCTGGACCAGCTGGTGGGCGATCTTGGTCGAGGTGTCGAAGCCGAGCGCGTAGGAGCCGGTGAGGTAGTCCTTGGCCTTCTGCAACTCGTCGTCGTCTGGGCCGTCGCCGGTCAGGCGGGCGATCTCGTCGGAGATCACCGCCAGGCACTCGGCGACGCGCTCGTTCTTGGTGGCGGTGTAGCCCCAGGTCATCGAGGCGGCGCGGTGGCTCACCAGCGAGGTGCCGACCGAGTAGGCGAGGCCGCGCTTCTCGCGCACCTCCTGGAAGAGCCGCGACGTGAAGGCGCCGCCGCCCAGGATGTGGTTGAGGACGTAGGCCGGGATGAAGTCGGGGTCGCGCCACGGCACGCCGTCGGTGCCGAAGCGCAGGACCGATTGCGGCACGTCGAGGTCGACGACGATGCGGCGGCCGAGGCCGGTGATCGTGGTCGCCGGCACCGCCGTCAGGGCGCCGCCCTCCGGCAGGTCGCCGAAGGCGGCGTCGAGGGCGCGCAGCAGCGCCTCCTCGCCGATGGCGCCCACCGCCGCGACCTTGACCCGGCCGCGGGCGAGCAGCCGGCGGTGCATCGCCACGAGGTCGTCGCGGGTGATCGCCGACACGCTCTCGATCGTGCCGGAGGAGGGCCGGCCGTAGGGGTGGCCGGGATAGGCCTCGGCGAAGAAGCGGCGCGAGGCCATCACGCCGGGATCGTTCTGCTGGTAGCGCAGCCCGGCGAGCATCTGGGCCCGCACCCGCTCGATCGCCGGCGGGTCGAAGCGCGGCTGGGCCAGCGCCAGGGCGAGCAGCGCGATCGCCTCGTCGGCGTGCTTGACCAGCATCTTGAGCGAGCCGCCGATGGCGTCCGGCCCGGCATGGAAGCTCAGCTCGATGGCGCGGGCGGCGAGCCGCTCCTGGAAGGCGTCGGAATCGTGCGGGCCGGCACCCTCGTCGAGGAGGCGCGCCAGCATCTGGGCGGTGCCCGACTTACCCTCGGGGTCCTGCGCGGCGCCGCCCTCGAAGGTGAAGGCGAGTGCGATCAGCGGGACGATCGGCGATTCGACGTGCCAGGCCTCGATGCCGCGGGCCGAGAGGACGGGACGCGCCTGGGTCGGCGACGAGGAGGACGCCGGGGCGGCGGTGCTGCGGGAGACGGCGTCGGCCGGGGTCATGAGGACCTCTTGTTGTCGTGACGTGCGAAGACGGATCCGCCCGGCGGCGCGCACGCCCCGGGCGGTGTCAGGATGCTGGGTTCAGGCCGCCGCGGCCGAAGACGCCTTCGAGGCACCCTCGCCCTTGACCAGATAGCCGGTGACCGAGCGGGCCGGCACCAGGTAGCGCTCGGCCACCGCGGCCAGGCGCGGGGCCTGGACCGCCTCGATCTCGGAGGGCCAGCGCCGCACCTCCTCGATGCTCTCGCCGATGGCGAGCGCCGAGCCGAAGATGCGGGCGAGCGAGGACTGGCTGTCGGAGGAATAGACGGTCTCGGCGACGAGCCGGGTCTTCGCCCGCTCGATCGCGGTGGCGGTCAGGGCCTCGGAGGGCGCGCGGGCGAGCGCCCGGTCGAGGGCCTCCTCCAGCTTCTCCAGGCTCACGCCCTCCGCCGGCACGGCGTAGACCGAGAAGCGGGTATCGTCGATCGCCGAGCCCATGTACCAGGCGCCGGCATTCACCGCGACGCCCTGATCCAGCACCAGGCTGCGGTAGAGGTAGGAGGTCGGCCCGCCGCCCAGCACCTCGGCGAACAGTTCGAGCGCGTGGCTCTCGCCGTCGCGGGCGGTCATGCAGGAGGGGGTGAGGTAGAGCCGCTGCAGGGTCGGCTGCTCGACCTTCGGGTCGGCGACGCTCAGGCGGCGCGCGGCGCGCGGCTCCGGCTCCCGCGGCCGCACCCGCTGCGGCCGGGCGCCGCGCGGCGTCACCACGCCGTAGGTGTCGTCGGCCAGCCGCCGGACCTCGTCGGCGGTGACGTCGCCGGCGACCACCAGGATGGCGTTCTCCGGGGTGTAGAAGCGGCGGTAGTAGTCGAGGGCGTGGGTGCGGTTCAGCTCCTCGATCTCGTGCATCCAGCCGATGATCGGGATGCCGTAGGGGTGGTGGACGAAGAGCGAGGCCGCCATCGCCTCGGAGAGCTGGGCCGAGGGGTCGGTCTCGACCCGCATCCGGCGCTCCTCCAGCACCACGTCGCGCTCGGGCGCCACCACGGCGTCGTCGAGGATCAGGCCGGTCATCCGGTCCGCCTCGAAGCTCATCATGGTCTTCAGGTTCTCGCGGGCGACCCGCTGGAAGTAGGCCGTGTAGTCGAAGGAGGTGAAGGCGTTCTCCTGGCCGCCCAGGCTCGACACCGCCTTCGAGAAGGCGCCGACCGGATGGGTCTCGGTGCCCTTGAACATCAGGTGCTCGAGGAAGTGGGCGATGCCGGACTGGCCGAGCGGATCATCCGCCGAGCCGTTGCGGTACCAGACCATGTGGGTCACGACGGGGGCGCGGTGGTCGGGGACCACCACCACGTCGAGGCCGTTGTCGAGCACGAAGGACGCCACCTCGGGACCGCCCGCCTCCGCTCGGCCGAAGGGCGCCGCGTCGGTGCGCAGGGTCGCGCTGACGGGGCTGGCGAGGCCGGGGGCGGGGCGCATCCTGACTGGGGACATCCTGATCTACCTTAGCCGGGCGACCGGAAGGGCCCCCCGTGTTGGATCGTGAACCGGCTCACTTAAGCGAGGCTTGCGGCTCTTCGCGAGTCGGAGGCCGGGAGAGGCGGAGCCGGGGGCGAGCCGGTCCCCGGGGGTCGCCGGCCGTTAGAGACCCTGTTCTAGAGCATTTTGTGGCAGGGGGGACCCGAAGACTGCGGAGAAATGCATCCCGTGCAGGTCGCACCCGACCTCGCCCAGTCGAAGCGTGGCCGGAGTTTTGGGTGAAGCTTTGGGTGCATTCCGCAGGATCTCCCCCGGAGACGGGGAGACGTGCAGCCCTGCGCCGGAAGCAGGGCTTTCACGCACGAAAAACCCCGGGCCGCTGCTGCGGCCCGGGGCGGAAGACCCGGTCGGATCTCGGAAACGTTACTGGCGCGAGCGCAGGTAGGCGCCGGGATCGGCCTGCTCGCGATCGCTGATCATCGCGTTCGGGCCGCGATCGGTGCGGGCGAGCTTGCCGTTCGGCGGCTTGCGGTAGCCGGTCGGCGGCGCGGTCAGGGTGTCGCGGGAGGGCTCGACGTCGGGCAGGTTGACGTCGTCGTCCTTCTTGCCGGCGAAGAGCTGCATCGGGTTGAGCCAGAACGACTCCTTGACGTTGTCGCCGGGCTTGTAGGTCGGCTCCGTCGTCATGCTGGCGCCCTCGCGCCGGCCGGCCTGCATCTCGCGGATCGGCAGGGTGGCGTTCTCGTCGCTCACCCGGCCGCCATAGCCGCGGGTGATCGGCTTGCGGTCCTCGGCGGCGCGGCGCTCGCGGGTCGCGGTCTCGGGATCGGTCGGCCATTGCGGGTTGGCCTCGCGCAGGGCGCGGCGGTCGACCGGCGGCGGCAGGGCGGCCTTGTCCATCTTCGGCGGCAGCACCAGGGGCGCCCGCTCGCGGTAGGTGATGGTCGGCCGCTCGGGTTCGATGAGGCCGATCGACGACAGGGCGTTCTTCATCGCGACGCCTTCCTGGGCGTGCGCGCCCGGGGAGGCCATCACGCCGGCCACCAGGCCGGCGGCCGTCGCCGCGGCGAGTATCGTGCGCTTGTCGAGCATGCTGGCCCCTTGCCTGTTCCGCCCCCTGGGTTGGTTCCCGAGGTGGTGGCGGTTTCGGGCGAAGGTATGGCGTGGCCGTAGGCGGGCGCAACGCCGATCCTCGCCGTTGCGCCCGTGACACACACGCGTTTTCAGGTCGGCCCGCCCGTTGCCGCCGCGCGGCGGCGCTCCAGCACCAGCCCGTCGTAGAGGAGGCCGACCACGCCGAAGACGATGCCGGCATCCGCCACGTTGAACACGTACCAGGACCAGGCGCCGGCATGGAGGTGGACGAAGTCGAACACCGCCCCGTAGGCCGCCCGGTCGATGGCGTTGCCGATCGCCCCGCCGACGATCATGCCGAGCGATCCCGCGAGCCAGCGGCTGCCGGCGCGCGCCATCCAGACCGAGAGCGCGACCGAGGCCACCAGCGACACGCCCACCAGGAGCCAGCGCCCGAGCGCCGAATCCTGCTGGAACAGCCCGTAGGAGACGCCGCGGTTCCACACCACGATCAGCTGCGCGAAGGGCGCGAGCACGATTGGCTCGCGCACCGGCAGGTCGGCGACGAACAGGAGGCCGAGCTTCGTCACCTGGTCGAGGACCAGGGTGACGAGCGCGACGAAGAGGCCGAAGGGGAGGGGACGCATGACTTTTCCTCGCCCTGTCCCTGCCCGTTACTCGGCGGCCTCGGCGTGGAGGGCGTCCCACTCGCGCAGGGCCTGCGCGTCGCGGGGCGTCACGTCCGGGTAGTCCGGGTCGCTGCCGACGCTGTCCAGCACCTTCCACGAGCGGGCGCATTTGCGCCCGTCCGCCAGGGCCGGCACCACCGCGACGCCCTTGACCTCGTCGAGCCGGAAGGCCTCCGCCGGACCCTCGCCGGCCTCGACCCGGATGCCGGAGGTGATGCACACCTCCGAAAAGTCGATGCCGTCGAGGCTCGCCAGCAGGTCGGTGTCGGCGACGAAGACGGTCGGGGCCGCCTCCAGGCTCGCGCCGATGCGCTTGCCCGCCCGCTCGATCTCGAGCGCGCCCGTCACCACCCGGCGCACCCGGCGGATCTTGGCCCAGCGCTTGGCCAGCGCCTCGTCGCGCCAGGCGGCCGGCGTCTCCGGCAGGGTCTCGGTATGGACCGACGCCGTCTCGGAGGGATAGCGCGCGAGCCAGGCCTCTTCCGCCGTGAAGGCCAGCACCGGGGCGAGCCAGACCGTGACGCGCTTGAAGACCTCGTCGACGACGGTGAGCGCGGCGCGGCGGGTCTGCGACGAGATCGGATCGCAGTAGAGCGCGTCCTTGCGCACGTCGAAGTAGAACGACGACAGGTCGCCGGTCATGAAGCCGTTGAGCAGCGCCACGACCCGCTTGGTGTCGAAGGTGCGGAAGGCGTCGCGGATCTCGGTGTCGAGCTCGGCCAGCCGATGCAGGATGAACCGCTCCAGCTCGGGCATGTCTTGCGGGGCGACCCGGTCCTCGGGCCGGTGATGGGCGAGCGTGCCCAGCATCCAGCGCAGCGAGTTGCGCAGCTTGCGGTAGGTCTCCGAGAAGGTCTTGATGATCTCCGGGCCGATGCGCAGGTCGTCGGTGTAGTCCGAGGCCGCCACCCACAGGCGCAGGATGTCGGCGCCCGAGCCCTTGATCACGTCCTGGGGCGCGACGACGTTGCCCTTCGACTTCGACATCTTCTCGCCCTTGGGGTCGAGGACGAAGCCGTGGGTCAGCACCACGTCGTAGGGCGCGCGGTCGCGTGTGCCGCAGGATTCGAGCAGCGACGAGTGGAACCAGCCGCGATGCTGGTCCGAGCCCTCGAGGTACATCACCGTGTCGTCGCCGCCGTCGCGCCGCCGCTGGATCCCGGACAGACCCGGAAACGCCTGCGGGTCGCCCAGCGTGAAGGCGTGGGTCGAGCCGGAATCGAACCACACGTCGAGGACGTCGGTCACCTTCTCGTAGGCCGCCGGGTCGTGCTCGGGGGCGAGGAACCGGGCGCCGTCGGCGTCGGTGAACCAGGCATCCGCCCCCTCGGCCGCGAAGGCGGCGTGGATGCGCGCGTTGACCGTCTCGTCGCGCAGGATCTCGCCGGTCTCGCGGTGGACGAAGACCGTGATCGGCACGCCCCAGGCGCGCTGGCGCGACACCACCCAGTCCGGGCGGTTGGCGATCATGCCGGTGATGCGGTTCTGGCCTTGCGGCGGCACCCACTGGGTGACGGCGATCTCGCGGAGCGCCACGTCGCGCAGGGTCGCGTCGTTCAGGCTCGCCA
Source organism: Methylobacterium sp. ap11 (assembly GCF_900110515.1). Classification (NCBI taxonomy): domain Bacteria; kingdom Pseudomonadati; phylum Pseudomonadota; class Alphaproteobacteria; order Hyphomicrobiales; family Methylobacteriaceae; genus Methylobacterium; species Methylobacterium sp. ap11. The sequence continues at coordinate 35,856 of NZ_FOEB01000012.1, forward strand.
CCGGCTTGTCGAGGGCGATGAACCATTGCGGCGTGTTGCGGAAGATGACCGGCTTCTTCGAGCGCCAGGAATGCGGGTAGCTGTGCTTGAGCGTGCCGCGGCCGACGAGCGTGCCGGCGGCGGTCAGCGCGGCGATCACCGCCTTGTTGGCGTTGCCCTTCTGGCCCTTCTCGTCCAGCACGCGGGTGCCGGTGAGGCCCGGTGCCGACTCGGTCAGCACGCCGTCGGCATCGACCGTGTAGGGGATCGCCGTCTCGATGCCGCGCTCGCGGAGCTGGCGGCCGTTCGCCATCCAGACCTCGAAATCCTCGCGGCCGTGGCTGGGGGCGGTGTGGACGAAGCCGGTGCCGGCGTCGTCGGTGACGTGCTCGCCGTCCAGCATCGGCACCGCGTAGGCGTAGCCATCGTTCCAGGACGCCAGCGGATGGGCCAGCGTCACGCCGGCCAGCTCTTCGGCCGAGACGTCGCTCAGTCGCTCGAAGGATTCGACGCGCGCTGCCTTGAAGACGTCGCCCGCCAGTTTGTCAGCAACAACGTAACGAACACCAGGTTGAGACCAGTTCTCTTGAGGCGCAGCAACGACACGATACAATCCGTAGGAGACTTTTTTGGAATAGGCGACGGCCCGGTTGGCCGGGATCGTCCACGGGGTGGTGGTCCAGATGACGACGCGGGCACCCTGCAAGTCCGGGGCCGTCTTCGAGGCGACGACCGGGAAGGCGGCCCAGATGGTGTCGCTGACGTGGTCCTCGTACTCGACCTCGGCCTCGGCGAGCGCGGTCTTCTCGACCACCGACCACATCACCGGCTTCGAGCCGCGATAGAGCTGGCCGGTGGTGGCGAAGGTCATCAGCTCGCGGGCGATCGCGGCCTCGGCCGGATAGGCCATGGTCAGGTAGGGATGGTCCCAGTCCCCGGTCACGCCGAGGCGCTTGAACTCCTCGCGCTGCACCGACAGCCAGTGCTCGGCGAAGGACCGGCACTCGCGCCGGAACTCGACCACCGGCACGTCGTCCTTGTTGCGGCCGGCGGCGCGGTACTGCTCCTCGATCTTCCACTCGATCGGCAGGCCGTGGCAGTCCCAGCCCGGGACGTAGTTGGCATCCTGCCCGAGCGACCCCTGCGTGCGGACGACGATGTCCTTCAGGATCTTGTTGAGCGCGGTGCCGATGTGGATGTGGCCGTTGGCGTAGGGCGGACCGTCGTGCAGCACGAATTTCGGCCGCCCGGCCGCCGCCTCGCGGATGCGGGCGTAGAGGTTGGTCCTCGCCCAGCGCTCCAGGATCTCCGGCTCGCGCTGCGGCAGCCCGGCCCGCATCGGAAAATCGGTGACCGGCAGGAACAGGGTCTCGGAATAGTCGCGCCCGGTGGCGGTTTTCGGCTCGGTCATGGTGGTCAAGGCTCGTCTGGGGCGCGGACGCGCAGCCCTTGAGAGGGAATCGCCCGTGAGGGAATCGCAAGCGGCGAAACGGCGGCAACCCGGCCTTCCGCGCGGCCGCGCGATGGCGGCCCTCAGGCGGAAGCCGGGCTCGTAATTCGCCGGATGGCGGCGCGGCGCGGGTGCGATTCGGTCATCCGGCGCTTCTAGCAGCGGCGGGCGGGCGGGGGAAGCGGGGTGATGAGCCCGACGAGCGACCCGGCCTCCGGCGCTCCGATGATGAAGGTCCGGTGGAGATGGCGCGTCGGACCGGCCCTTCCCCCTCACTGCCGATGTTGCTAAAAAAGACTATAATAGTCACGAGGTGCCCGATGCAGGAAATTCAGCTCCGGGATGCGAAGGCAACGCTGTCCGCCGTCATTGATCGCGCCCGCCATGGCGAGCCCTCGGTGATCACGCGCCATGGCCGACCGGAGGCCGTCCTCCTGAGCTACGAGGAGTGGCAGCGTCTGTCGCAGGTCCCCTCTTTCGGACGCATGCTCATGTCTGCGCCCCTGGAGGCAGAAGATCTGCCTCCGCGCGACGGCGGCGTGCGCGACGTCGAGTTCTAGGACCTTGTACCTCGTCGATACCAACGTTGTCTCCGCGGCGGCTCCGACCCAGGCTGCCGTTGCGCCGGACCTCGTCGCCTGGATGGATCGCAACAGCGCTCATCTATATCTCTCGGTCATCACGGTTGCCGAGATCGAGGCCGGTATCGCCAAGAGCCGCAGGCAGGGCGCTCACCGAAAAGCCGAGCGTCTGGCCGAATGGCTGGCCGCGTTGCTGCACCTCTATGGCGCCCGGGTCCTTCCGATCGACCTCGATGTCGCGTGGTATCTCGGCTGCCTGACCGACAGGGCCCGCGGGCAGGGCCTCACACCCGACCTCGCGGATCTCGCCATCGCGGCGACGGCACAGAGCCGCAAGTGGTCGGTGCTGACGCGCAACCTCCGGCATTTCAGTCCGCTGGGCGTGCCCGCACATGATCCCTTCGCGGCGCTGCCGCCCGATGCGACAAGCCGACCGCTCGAACCCTGACCGACGTCATTGCGCGGACGAGCCCTGATAGAGCCACGACACCGTCCCGGCCTCGACCAGCACCATCACGCCGATCCCGATCAGCACGAACGGCGTCGCGACCCGGCCGATCCGGCGGATCGGGGCGCCGAAGGCCGGATGGTGGACGAGCCGGTGCGCGAGGGCGAGCCAGAGCCCGGTCATGAGCGCGAAGACCGCGACGAAAAGGACAAGCCGCGGGCCCGGGCTGGTGGCGAAGACCGGGATGTAGATGCCGAGGTTGTCGCCGCCATTGGCGATCGTCACCCCGGCCACCGCCAGCGCGTGGCCGACGGAGGCCGCGCCGGCCGGAGCCTCGTCCTCCGCGTCGGTCCGCATTGACAGGAGGCGGCGCAGGCCCAGCACGATCGGGACCAGGCCCATGAGGCCGATCCAGGCTGGAGGCACGATCAGGGACAGGAGCGAGCCGGCGAGCGCCACCAGCACCAGGGCGGCGATCCCGAAGCATTGGCCCACGACGATCTCCCGCGGGGCGGTAGCGCGGGTTGGAGAAGAAGCCGATCACCACGAAGAGATCGTCGAGATTGGTCGAGGCGAAGAGCGTGATCGCCAGGCCGATATCGGTCAGGGGAGCCATGGTGATGCGAACGAGAAGGCCGGAACGGGACGCTGCGTCGCGCTGTTGACGAGAAGGTTCAGTGAATCCGGAGCTCTACCATGCGGATCCTGCTTCCTGCCCTCGCGCTCGCCGCGCTCCTGGCCACCCCGGCCGTCGCCCGCGAGCTGCGCCCGCCGCGGTCGGTGCCGGAGGACATCGACGCCACGGGCTCCGTGACGCCGACCGACCCGCTGCTGATCCCCGACGAGGACAGCGGCCCGGCGCGGCGGACGAGGCGCCCGCGCGAGCGGGGCACGGACGCCGAGGCGCCGATCCGCGAGTTCATCCCCGAATAACCGGCATTTAACCCCGCCGGCCCAGCGCGGCCTACGGGACACCACAGGGTGGTCGATCTGCGGTGCCGGTCCCATCCACACCCTCATCCTGAGGTGTTAGTCGATCGAAGATCGACTGACCTCGAAGGAGGGCTCCATATAACACTGAGGTTTCTGGAGCCCTCCTTCGAGGCTCACTGCGTTCGCACCTCAGGATGAGGTCGTGGATGGAAAAGGCGAATCCGGTGATATTCATGCCAATGTCTACTATTGGCTGGGCCGAATCGCCCTGATCGAATCACCCCAGCATCGAGGGCGTGCGGTCGGAGGCGAGCAGGCGGCGCGCCCGCGCGGAATCGTCGTGCATCTGCACGACCAGGGCCTCGGCGCTGTCGAAGCGCTCTTCCCCGCGGATGAAGCCGACGAGCTCGACCGCGATCGCCTGGCCGTAGAGGTCGCCGGAGAAATCGAACAGGTAGGTCTCGAGAAGCGGCGCGCCGTCGTCGAAGGTCGGGCGGCGGCCGTAGCTCGCCACGCCGTCGCGCAGGCTGCCGTCGACGAGCCGGACGCGCACCGCGTAGATGCCGTGGGCGAGCGCGCAGGCGTCGAGCGCCACGTTGGCGGTCGGGAAGCCGAGGGTGCGGCCGCGCTTGTCGCCGTGGCGCACCGTGCCCTCGACGAACCAGCGGTAGCCGAGGAGGTGGTTGGCGGTTCCGACGTCGCCGGACTCCAGCGCCGCCCGGATCGCGCTCGAGGAGACCGGCGCCTCGCCGCCGCCCGCCGCCACCGCCGGCACGATCCGGCAGGCGAGCCCGTTCTCGGCGCAGAGCGCCTCCAGCATCGCCGGCGTGCCCTCGCGCCCGCGGCCGAAATGGAAGTCGTGCCCGATCACCACGCCCGACAGGCCGAGCTCGCCCTTCAGGGTCTCGGCCACGAAGGCCGACGCCCCGGTGCCGGCGAGCCTCGCGTCGAAACGGCGCACGAAGGCGCCGTCGATGCCGAGCCGCTGCAGCACCGCGAGCTTGCCCGCCTCGCCGGTCAGGCGGAACATCGCCGTGCCGGGCGAGAAGAACGCGCGCGGATGCGGCTCGAAGGTGACGACCGCGCTCGGCCGGCCGAGGGCCGCGGCCATCTCCCGCACCGCCGCGATCAGGGCGCGGTGGCCCTGGTGGATGCCGTCGAAGTTGCCGAGCGCCGCGACCGCGCCCCGCAGGCCCTCCGGCACCGGTTCGCCGTCGCGGTGGACGGGGAAGGACGGGGCGACGGGGCGCGGGGCAGTCTCGTCGCGCGGCATACGGGTCCTTGGCTTGCCGGGGGAAGGGTGTTCTGAAGGCGGCCGGACCCTGTCGAAATCCACCGGTCGGGTCAAGACGCCGGGGCGCAGGCCGGGGGGCGGACCGGTCTGCCCGCGGGTTAACCGCTTCTCAAGGGCCCGGAACTACAAGCTGAGAACAGAGGAGCCGACCGGCGCCTCGACTCATCATCCAAGCGGGAACCGGCGCGCGGGGATGCGTCGCGCCCGCGAACGGAGCCGTAAGCCATGGCCCTTGACCTCGGCATGCCGATCCTCGTGGTGGACGATTACCAGACGATGGTCCGCATCATTCGCAACCTGCTCAAGCAGCTCGGCTTCGAGGATGTCGACGACGCCTCGGACGGCACCGGCGCGCTGGCGAAGCTGAAGCAGAAGAAGTACGGCCTCGTGATCTCCGACTGGAACATGGAGCCGATGACCGGTTACGAGCTGCTGCGCCACGTCCGAGCCGACGACGCCCTGCGCACCACGCCGTTCATCATGGTCACCGCCGAGTCGAAGACCGAGAACGTCATCGCCGCCAAGAAGGCCGGCGTGAACAACTACATCGTGAAGCCCTTCAACGCCCAGACGCTGAAGACGAAGATCGAGGCCGTCTGCGGCGCCTGACGCCGCCGACGCGACGAGGCGGTGCCTCTCGGGCGCGGGAGCGTGCGGCTTGGCCGAGAGGCCGGCCGCACCCGCGCCGGATCCCCGAGCCCGCAACGGGCCGGGAAGCAACCTAGCCGCGGGGATCGATCAACGTGCTCAGGCAGATGACGGAAGGGCCGCGGTCCGCCCTCAACCGGCTGCTGGGAGGCAAGACGCCCATGGCCGGCACGACGGCGGCCCAGGCCGCGACCCCGGCGATCCCGGTCACGGAACTCCTGGAGATCGCCGACTACATCACCAAGCTGAAGGGCGGCATCGCGGCGCTGCGGGCCCAGGAACTGACCCGCGACCGCATCCCGATGGCGCATGACGAGCTCGGCAGCGTCGTCGCCGCCACCGCCAGCGCCACCAACCGGATCATGGAATCGGCCGAGTCGATTCTCGCCCTCGAGGCCAAGTCCCTCGACGATTACCGCCGCAAGGTCGAGGCCCATATCGGCGACATCTTCGAGGCCTGCACCTTCCAGGACATCACCGGCCAGCGCATCTCAAAGGTGGTGGAGGCCCTGGGCCAGCTCGAGAAGCGCCTGTCGCAGTTCTCCACCGTGGTGAACGTGCGCGACGGCGAGGCCGAGCTCGATCCCGAAGAGGCGCGCCGCAAGGCCCGGGCCGAGAAGCTGCTGCTCAACGGCCCGCAGCCGAAGGGCCCGGCGACGCCGCAGGACGCGATCGACGCCCTGTTCTCCTGACCGGATTTTGTCGAATCTCCAACCGGGGCGCGCCGGCCGCACCCCGGCCTCACTGCGTTCCTACCAGCGCAGCAGGTCGATCACCGCGTCCGGATGGACGGTCTGGGCCTCGAGCCAGTGGGCGATGTCGCCGATCGGCGCCCCCGCCGCGACGCCGAGCTCCTCGGCATGGATGCCGCGCGCCACCAGCAGGGACGCGATCCCGAAGGCCCGCGCACCGGCGACGTCGGTGCGGATCGCGTCGCCGATGGCGAGCACCCGGCCGCGGGGGAGGGGGGTGCCGCCGTCGAGGGCTTCCGCGGCGGCGAGCGCCGCCTCGTAGACCGGAACGTGCGGCTTGCCGGCGTAGACCACCGCGCCACCCAGTTCCTCGTAGAGCGCCGCGAGGGCGCCGGCGCAGGGGATCAGCCGCTCGCCGCGCTCGACCACGAGGTCGGGATTGGCGCAGATCATCGTCACGCCGCGGGCGGCCCAGGGGGCGAGCCGGGAGCGGTAATCCTCCGCCGTTTCGACCTCGTCGTCGAGGAGGCCCGTCACCACGACGTGGGCGGCATCGTCCGGCCCGCCGCGGGCGAGGTCGAGGCCGTCGAAGATCGGCAGGTCGCGCGCCGGGCCGAGATGGTAGACCGGCGCCGCCGCCCGCTCGGCCAGCAGCCGGCAGGTGAGGTCGCCCGAGGTGACGATGGTGTCGTAGGCGCTGCGCGGCACGCCGAACCCGTCGAGCTGCGCCAGGACGCCCGCGCCCGGACGCGGGGCGTTCGAGACCAGCACCACCCGGCGCGGCCGCTCGCCCGGCAGGGCGCGGAACCGCGTCAGCGCGTCCGAGGCGCCGCGATGGGCGTGCACGCCGTCGTGCAGCACGCCCCAGACGTCGCACAGGATCAGGTCGAAGCCGCCCGCGACGTCGGCGATCCCGTCTAGGATCGCGACCTCGCCCGGATGCGCCGCGCGAACCATCTCGGCCATGCCGTCCCTCCTGGCGCTGCATCGCAGCAAAACGCCTGCCGGACTTAAAGAGGGTCCGGCTCGAATGCAACGCCTGTTGAAATCGTTTACAGTCTTTCCGGGCCAAAACCCGGCCCGCGTCAGAGGAATGCCATCCGGTCGACGTCGACGAGGCCGCGATCGGTGATCTTGAGGTGCGGGATCACCGGCAGTGGCAGGAAGGCGACCTGGAGGAACGGCTCGGGCAGGGTGCAGCCGAGGCCCCGGGCGGCCTCCCGCAGGGGCGGCAGGGCGTCGCGCACCGCCTCGAACGGCCGGTCGCTCATCAGCCCGGCGATCGGCAGCGCCAGCTCGGCCAGGATCCCGGTCTCGTCCGCCACCACGAACCCGCCCTGCAAGTCGATCAGCCGGTTGACCGCCCGGGCCATGGCCTCCGTATCGGCCCCGACGACGCAGAGATTGTGGCTGTCGTGACCGACCGAGGAGGCGATGGCGCCCCGCTTCAGCCCGAAGCCCCGCACCAGGCCGCGCCCGATGCTGCGGGTGCCGTGGCGGGCCACCACGGCCACCATCGCGATGTCCTGGGCAAGGTCCGGCACGGCCGCCGGGGTCAGGCGCAGGTGCTCGGTGATGATGCGCCCGGGCACCACGCCGATGACCGGGGTCTCGCCCGCGGGCGCCGGCACGGCGAGGTCGGCGGCGCCGACCGGCTCGGCCCGCACGCTGCGGCGGCCCGGCGCGGGCGTGGCATCCCGCGTCGCGGCAAGCGCCTCGTCCGCCGGGCGGCCCGCCGCGAAGACGGCCGAGACGGTGCAGGCTTCCAGGTCGTCGAGCAGCACGACGTCGGCGCGCTTGCCCGGGGCGATCATGCCGCGGTCGGTGAGGCCGAAGGCGGTGGCGGCGGTGAGCGAGGCGGCCCGGTAGGCGGCGAGCGGCGGCACGCCGAGCCCGATCGCGGTGCGGATCAGGTGGTCGAGATGGCCTTCCTCCGCGATGTCGAGGGGGTTGCGGTCGTCGGTGCAGAAGGCGAGGAACGGCGCCGTCCGCTCGGTGAGCAGGGGGGCGAGCGCGTGCAGGTCCTTCGAGACCGAGCCCTCGCGAATCAGCACCGTCATGCCCTTGCGGATCTTCTCCAGCGCCTCCGCGGCGCTCGTCGCCTCGTGGTCGGTGCGGATGCCGGCGGCCGCGTAGGCGTTGAGGGGGAGGCCCGACAGGAGCGGGGCGTGGCCGTCGACGTGGCGCCCGGCGAAGGCCGCGAGCTTGGACAGGCAGGCCGGATCGGCCGCGACGACACCGGGGAAGTTCATGAACTCGGCGAGCCCCAGGGCCCGGGGATGATCGCGGTAGCGCGACAGGTCGTCGGCCTCGATCCGGGCGCCGGCGCTCTCGAGGTCGGTCGCCGGCACGCAGGAGGAGAGCTGGACCCGGATGTCCATCACGGTCTCGCTCGCCGCCGCCAGCGCGTAGTCGAAGGCGGCGGTGCCGAGCACGTTGGCGAGCTCGTGCGGGTCCCAGATCGCCGTGGTGATGCCGTGGGGCAGGACGCAGCGGTCGAACTCGTGCGGGGTGATGAGGGAGGATTCGATGTGCAGGTGGGTGTCGATGAAGCCCGGGACGGCGATCCGCCCCCGCGCCTCGATCACCCGGGCGCCCTCGTAGGTGCCGTAGGTCCCCACCACCGTGTCGCCGCATACCGCGATGTCGGTCTCGACCAGGTCGCCGGTGACGAGGTCGAGGAGGCGGGCGCCGCGGATCACCAGGTCGGCGGGCGCGCGCCCGGCCCCTTGCGCGATCCGGCGGGCGATGGGGTTCGACATCGGGGATCCTTCTGGCTGCGAGGTCCCCGGATTCTAGGCAGACCCGCATCGGCAGGCCACCGCGTCGTCCACCGAGATCCTCGCTTCGTCGCCGTATTTTCTCTGCGACACCGACGGCCGTCCTCGCGACATCGGCTCGGGACGTCTCGCGCCGAGGGCGACGAAGCCCCCGCGGCGGCGGGTCGGCCGGTCCTCACACCGCGCGGCGCAACACGTCCCGGAAGGCGCGGCGCACCGGCGGGGGCTCGTCGGCCGGCGGCGGGGGCGGCGGCTCGGGGGCCGGCTCGGGAGCGGGAGGCGAGAGAACCTCGGGCCGCACCACCCGCGGGGGCGAGAACACCGTGCCCTGCGCCAGCGGCAGGTCGAGGTCGATCAGGTCGGGCACGTCGGCCTCCTGCTCGACGCCCTCGGCCACCAGCCGGATCCCGGCCCGGGCCAGGGTGGTGGCGATCGCCGCGCCGTGCTCGCTCAGGAGCAGGTCGACCCCGATCTTGGCGTAGCTCGCGCCGCGGGCGGCCAGCGCCGGGGCGTCGAGGCGCGGCTCCGCGACCCGGTCGACCGCGAGCCCGATCCGCTCGCGCAGGGCTGCCAGCGCCCCCGCCTGCTCGGCATCGAGGCTGCGCCAGCTCTGCTGCGGCAGGGCCAGGATCAGCCGCCCGGCGAGTTCGGGGTGCAGGTCGATCAGGCGGCTGACCGCCCGCAGGAAGCCGGGCTCGAACAGCGATCCCGGCGACAGGGCGTAGGCCACCGGGGTCTCGCTGCCGCGGCCGGCGAGGTGCTGGCCGATCGCCGTCACCCGGGCGAGCATCAGCCGGTCGAGCTCGGTGGTGCGGCCGTGCCGCTCCAGCACCCGCAGGAATTCCGCCGGCGCCAGGAGCGCGTCGCCGACGCGCAGGCGCGCCAGGGCCTCGTAGAACGCCACCTTGCGCTGCGGCAGGCTGACGATCGGCTGGAGGTGGACCTCGAGCCCCTCGCCGAGGGCGGCCAGGATCTCGGATTCGGGCCTCGGCGCCGCGGCGGGCTCCGGCACGAAGGGCCGGCGGGGTGCGGGCGCGGCGTCGCGCGGCAGGATCGGGTCGGCCTGCGGGGCCGGTGCGGTGGCAGCCTCGGGCCGGGCCGCCACGGCAGGATCGGCCATGGCGGCCAGGGGCCAGGCCTGGGCCGCCTGCGCGGAGGCGCCCGGATAGGGAACCGACGACGGCGGCGCGAAGGCCTGCGGCGCGGCCTGCGCCAGGGAAGGGGCGGCCGCCGGTACGGGTGCCGACGCCATCGGGGCCTGCGCCACGGGCGCGTGTGCCACGGGGGCCTGCGCCAAGGGGGCCTGCATCAGGGGGGCCTGCATCAGGGGGGGCGCCACCGCGTGAGCCGCGGTCATCAGAGGAGGCGCCGTCACGGGGGCGGGCATCGCCGTCGGCATCGGGGCCGGCTGGGCGGGGGGCGCCGCGAAGGCCTGGGTCGGTGATGGGACGGCGGGCACGATCCCGGCCTTGAGGTGGGTCAGGTCCTCGTCCTGGGCCGCCACCGCCACCGCCAGTTCGCGCACGATGCCGCCGAGGAGGCCGATCTCGGCCGTGACCTCGGACAGGCCGTTCTCGAGCGCGGCGACCGGCGCGGCGGGCGCGCTCCGCTGCTCGACCGCGAGGAGGCGGCGCGACAGCAGGTCGATCTCGCCCGACATCCGCTCGACCTGCCTGGCCAGGCGCACGGCCCGCCGGTAGGCGAGCGCCGTGGCGACGCCCGCGAGGGCGGCGACCACCAGGGCGGTCCCGGCCACGGCACCGAGGAGGGGCGCCGACAGGAAAGCGAGCGCCAGGCAGGCCGCGCCCGCCAGGAGGCAGGAGAGGCTGAGGGCGATCCGACCCGCCGACGACCGATCGGCGCGCCGGCCGATCATGAGGGCCATGGCGATTCCTCTTAACGTATCGAGGACGTGCCGGGCCTCGCGGGATCCCGGCGCGTCGACGGTTGTCGCCGAGGCGCCCGATGCCTGCAAGACACGGCTGCGGGCTTCCCACGCTTTTCGCCCGACCTTGTCCGAGTTGCCGCAGTACCCGACATGGCTTGTGCGGCCCTGGCGTGCCGCGGGACGGTGCCGCCGCTGCCGGCGGGCCGTCGTGACTGATGGCGGCACTGACGGGCCGCGGCAAGGGAGAGTTGTAGCGATGACGATCGACCGGGCCGATGGCCGGATGGACCTGACGATGAAGGTCGAGGGCATGACCTGCCAGGGATGCGTCGCGGCGGTGACGAAGGCGATCCACCGCCTCGACCCGGCGGCCGAGGTGTCGGTGGACCTGGAGCGCGGCCGGGTCGCGGTCGTCACCGCCGCCCAGGCGCTCGATCTGGCCCAGGCCCTCGGCCGCGCCGGCTACGACGCCGAGGCCATGACCGGCTGAGGCCATGACCGGCTGAGGCCATGACCGGCTGAGGGTCCGGTGATCGGCCGGTCCCGGGCCGGTCCGACGGGGGAAAACGCCGGCGGGAGGGCGGCCCGCGCGGTGATCCGTGGACAGGTTTTGCGCCCGCCCCGCGCTCTAACGTTCGTTTAAGCCGGCTCTGCGAGGGTTTCCGCAGTTCGCAGAGTAGGGGCGCCGGGGCCGCAGGGTTCCTCGCGCTGGCGTGGCGGTGTGCATATCAACGGTGCCTTTGCGTCCCTGATCGATGCCCGTCTGACGGGTCTCGTCCACGAATCCACCGCCGGCGACCCGGCCGAGAGGGCCCGCCACGAGCGGTTCCTGATCTCCCGGCTCGCCACGGGCGCCGTGCTGATGGCGATGCTGCCGCCCTACCTGCTGTGGCGCGGCGTGCCGACCCTCGTCGAGGCGGCGGCGGCGGCCTGCCTGATCCTGCCGGTCTTCGCCGCCCTGCTGCTGGCGCGCACCGGCAACCTGACCCTCGCGCACGGGCTGTCCTCGGCGGCGCTGACCGGCCTCGTCGTGTGCCTGGCGAGCCTGACCGGCGGGCCGACCTCGGCGGTCACGATCTGGCTCGTGATGATCCCGGTCGAGGCGCTGCTCGCCGGCTCGCACCGCGCCGCCCTGGTGGCGGCCGTGCTGGCGATGCTGGGGGCGGTGGCGGTCGCGCTCGTCGAGCCGGCGACCGGCTTCGGCTTCTTCGCCTGGCCCTCGGCGCTCGCGATGCCGGTCTTCGCCATCACGGCGATCTGCCACGTCCTGGCGCTGTCCCTGGAGCATCACCGCCGGGAGGGGCGCTGGAGCGCCCGGCTCACCGCCGCCTCGATGCGCGACGCCCTGCTGCTCGATGCCATCGACGACCTCGTGACCTGGCACGATCGCAACGGCAGCGTGCTGCAAGCGAGCCCCGCCGCCCGCTCTCTCGCCGGGACGACCCCCGACGCGCTGGAGGGCCGCGGCCTGTTCAACCGCGTCCACGTCTCGGACCGGCCGGCCTTCCTGACCGCGCTCAGCGACGCGGCCGCCCAATCGCAGCCGGTGACGGTGCAGTTCCGCCTGCACGCCGCGGGCGAGGCCGGCGAGACCGGCCGGGTGATCTGGGCCGAGATGCGCGCCCACCGGGTGCCGGGCGCGATGGTGCCGGCGGCGGCCGGCGAGGCCGCCGTGGTGGCGGTGACCCGCGACGTGTCGGAGCACCGGCGGCGGTCCGAGGAGATCGAGGAGGCCCGGGCCGCGGCCGAGCGCGCCGACGAGGTCAAGAGCCGCTTCCTCGCCACCGTCAGCCACGAGCTGCGCACGCCGCTCAACGCCATCATCGGCTTCTCGGAGATGCTGGAGGCCGAATCGACCCTGGCGCTCGGGCCCGAGCGGCGGCGTGAATATGCCGGCATCATCCATTCCTCGGGCCGGCACCTGCTCGAGGTGGTCAACACCCTCCTCGACATGTCGCGGATCCAAAGCGGCAACTTCGACTACGCGCCCGAGCCGTTCGACCTCGCCGGCCTCGCCCACGGCGTCTGCGACCTGATGCAGATCCGGGCCGACCAGGGCGGCGTGCGTCTGCGGCGCGAGGTCGCCGCCGACCTGCCGGAGGTCACCGCCGACCCGCGCGCCTGCCGGCAGATGCTGATCAACCTCCTGTCGAACGCCGTGAAGTTCACGCCCCGCGGCGGCGACGTGGTGGTCTCGGTGCGCCGGGTGTTCGACCGGGTCGAGATGGCGGTGACGGATACCGGCATCGGCATCGCCGAGGCCGACCTGCCGCGCCTCGGCGACCCGTTCTTCCAGGCCGGCCTCGGCACCGGCTCGGGCTACGGCCGCCCGCACGAGGGCACCGGCCTCGGGCTCTCGGTGGTGCGCGGCCTCGTCGGCCTGCATCACGGCGAGCTGACCGTCGAGAGCGGCCCGTCCCGCGGCACACGGGTGGTGGTCACCCTGCCGCTCGACTGCCGCGTCGGCCGCGGCGATCCGGGCTGCCCGGTGCCGATCCGCACCGCCGCCCTCGTCGCGCAGGCCGGGGCACCCGTCCCGGCCGGGGCGCTTCCTCCCCCGGCCGCGCCCGCCCCGGGCGAGCGTCCCGCCGCGATGCGGCTCACCGGGTGAGGGCGCCGGCCGGCACGCGCCGGCACCCCTGACCCCCGCTAAGCCGCCGATCGAATCCGGAAAGGAGATGCGATGTCCGAGGCGCCAGCCCGGAGACGCGACGGGGCCCTCGACCGTCGCCGCGACGCGGCACCGCCCCGTCGCGCCGCCGACGCGCCGGCCCGCCGGCCCGACCCCGACGTCGCTCCGGCCGGCGAGGCCGCCGCCGAGCCGGCCCTGACCGCGGATGCCCGGCCGGCGCCGCGCGTGCGGACGACTCCCCGTGCCCCGCGCCCGGTCCGGTCCGCGCCGCGCCCGGCCGGCGCCCTCGACCGGATTCGCGGACGGGCGGACCGGATCCTGCGGCATCCGGCCGGCATCGTCGGCGGCCTCCTCGCCCTCGGGGCGGTGGCGGCGGTGGCGGCGAACGCCCTCAGCTTCCAGACCGGGCGCCACCCGGCGCCGCTCTTCGCCAAGGCGTCACCCGACAAGGCGCTCTCGGACGGCAAGGGCTCGGCCGGCAAGGACACCGCCGGCAAGGAACCCGCGGGCAAGACCCCGGCCGACCGGACGGCGCCGGACACCCGCGCGGCGCAGGCCGCTGGCGAGGCGTCGCCGCGCGCCGCCAAGCCCGATGTCTCGAAGCCGGACGGCATCGGCGCCCTGTTGCGCGACGACCGCACCACCGCCTCCCTCGGCCCGAAGGCCGATCCGGCCCGGTCAGCGAAGGCGCCGCACGGCAAGGAGACCGCCGGGCGCGAGGGCCAGGGCCGCGAGGCCTCCGGCAAGGCCGCCTCGCATGCGCCGGTCCGGGAGGCGCGGGCGCCGGAGCCGAAGGCGTCGGCCCTGCACGCGGCGGCGCCCGCGACGGGTCTCAAGCCCGACCGGTCGGTCGCCTACGCCCAGCGCGCCCTGATCAAGCTCGGCTACGGCCCGCTCACCGTCGACGGCATCGCCGGCCCGACCACCCGGGCGGCGCTCGCCCGCTTCGAGCGCGAGCGCCGCCTGCCCGGCGCCAGCGTGGCGCGCCGGACCCTGCAGGAACTCGAGGCGCGTTCGGGTCTCAAGCCCGAGTGAGAACCTGTTTGACTTGCGACGGCACAATCGCGAGGGGATTTTCTATCCTGCCCTCCACCTCATCCTGAGATGCTGGCGATCATAGATCGCGGGCGATCAAAGATCGCCAACACCTCAGGATGAGGTTGCTTGTGGGATAGACCATATCGATCGGCTAAACAGGCTCTGAGATAATCGGGCGGCATCCCGTACGCTGCGGGGTCGGTCGCCGCCGAAGCTTCAGGGAGCCTGCGCGATCGTGCGATCGTGGTCGTACGGGATGCGGGCCGGACGGGTCCGCCCTACTTCCCGAAATCCACCTTCGCGCCCCGCTCGACGTGCTTGGCCAGATCCCGCGCGTCCCAGTTGGTCAGCCGGACGCAGCCATGCGACTCGGTCTTGCCGACCTTTTCCGGCTCGGGCGTGCCGTGGATGCCGTAGCCGTCGTTGCCCGAGAGGTCGATCCAGACCACGCCGACCGGGTTGTTCGGGCCCGGCTTGATGGTGAACTTGCGCTTCGTCTCGACGCCCTTGAACTCGTATTTCGGGTTGTAGGTGTAGGTCGGGTCGAAGGCGACGCCCTCGACCTTCAGGATGCCGCTCGGCGCCGGCTTCTCCTCGCTGCCGATCGAGGCCGGGTAGGTGTGCACCAGGGCGCCGTCCTCGGCATAGGCGCGGACCTGGAGCGCGTCCCTGTCGACCTCGATCCGGCTGACCTTCGGCGTCTCGGGCAGCTCCTTGGCGGGAATGCGCCCGGTTTCGAGCGCCGGCACCGCCGCCACCGTGATCACCGTGCCGGCCTTGGTCAGCGCCGCGTCGGGGTTGAGGGCCGTCAGCAGGCCCCGGCTCATGTGGAAGCGCTCGGCCAGCATCTCGGCCGGCGAGCCGTAGGAGAGCGCCTTGAGGTCGGCCTGCTCCTCCATCTTGGGCGGGATCTCCTCCGCATAGGGGCCGTCGACGTCCTTCTCGGTCAGGGTGTACTGCGTCACCGCCGGGTCGGGGCTGGTGCCGGAGAGGGCCTGCCACAGCGGTGCGTCGAGGCGGCCGGCGAAGGCCTGTCCCTTCGCCTTGGCGAAGGCCGCGAGCGCGCCGCGCAGGTTGTCGCCGTCGCGCCCGTCGATGGCGCCGGGGGAGAATCCGGCCCGGTCGAGGAGCACCTGGGTCCGGATCGTCAGCGGATCGGGGCGCTTCTCGGCGGAGGCCTTCTCCTTCGCGGTCTCGCGGCCTGCCTCCGCCTTGTCGGAGGCAGGCTTGTCGGTTGCGGATTTGTCGGGCTCCGTGCCGCCCTCCGCCGGGCCGGCGCCGAATTGCGCCTGATTGATCGCCTCCGCGGTCAGAGGGGTCTCCGCGGCGCCGGCCGCACCCGCGCATCCCATCACCAGCAGAACCGCACCGAGCCTCGCCGCCGACCGCATCCGACCCTCTCCCGACTTACGAAGAACCGCAGAGCCTTAGAAGCGCCGGACGCGGGCGGACGTTCCCGCGCGGCATGTTCGACGGCCTGTCCCTATTGGCACAGGCGATGGCCGGCGGGCCGCTCGCGCTCGTCGAGATGGAGGTGGTTGGCGTGGGCTGGGTCCGAGCCCGGCCCGAGCACGGTGCGGAAGAAGCCGCAGGCGCGCGCCCGGACCGCAGCCTCGAACGCCGCTTCCGGCGTTCCCTCGCGGCTCGCGCCGACGGCGATCGGGGTCCGGCCCTCGACGACGAAGCCCATCACGTCGACCCCGTTGGCGTAGGCGTGCTCGCTGAGCTTGGCGCTCGGGTCGTGGTTCTGGCCGCGGCACTCGTAGGACCCGCCGATCTGGAGCTTCTGCGGGGCCTTGCCGAGGAGGCGCTCGCCGGTCACCCGCACCTCGGTGCTCCAGCGGGCGAGCGCCTCGGCGGCGGTGCAGGTGAGGGTGGCGGCGGGCGCGAGCGCGACGCCGTCCGGCAGCACCGTCACCCGCAAGGGTCTGGCCGCCCCGCACATCCCGTCGAGGAGGGGCGCGACGGGCTCGGCCTTGACGCCGAGGCGCTCCAGCCGGCCCAGGCAGGCGGTGTCGTCGGGCACGATCGTGGCGGGCCCCGGCGCCGGGCCGGACGGCAGGTCGGCGGGCCGCTCGGGCGGCAGGGGGGCGGTCTCGACGCCGGGGGCGGCCGGCGTATCCTTGCCGGGCTCCTTGGTCGTGTCCTTGGTGGCGTCCTTGCCCGCATCCTTCGCGGCGTCCTTGGCGGCGTCCTTGGCCGCGGGGTCGCCGGGCCCGGATTCCTTGACGTCGGGATGCCGGGCCGTCGGCTCCTTGATTGCCTCGGGCCGGGGCGGCGGCAGGGGAACCTGCTCGGCCGGGGTCCGGCTCAGCGGTGTCCCGGTCGGTGCCTGGGCGACCGCCGGCCCCGCCAGCACGGCGCACCCCATCAGTACGGCGAGGCTCCGCCCCATCATCGTCCTCGGCATCGCGCGTCCCCCCGTTCGCGCTCTCCAACGGCCGGCCAAGCGTGACCGTTCCGGCGGCGGGGCGTCCCCGGACGATCGGCGCGTCCCGCCGCGCTTGCGCCCCGCGCCCGAGGGTCTATCGTCGCCCGCCACACCAGCGAGAGGACCAGCATGCGCGGCGTCACGGCGGAGCACGAGCCCAACCCCTTCTCCGAGCCGGTCTGGACCACGCCCCACGGGCTGCCGCCCTTCGAGCGCATCGCGCCCGCGCATTACGAGCCGGCCTTCGAGCGGGCGCTCGCCCAGCACGTCGCCGAGATCGAGGCGATCGCCGGCAATCCCGAGCCGGCGGCCTTCGCCAACACCATCGGGGCGCTCGAGCGCTCCGGCGAGGCCCTGCGGCGGGTCTCCGCGACCTTCTTCAACCTGGCCGGCAGCCACACCAACCCGGACCTCCAGGCGGTCGAGCGGGCGGTGGCGCCGCGGCTGGCGCGCCACGGCAGCGCGATCTACCTCAACCCGGACCTGTGGGCGCGGGTCTCGGCGGTGGGCGAGGACGGCCTGACCGACGAGGAGAAGCGGGTGCGCGAGCGCTACCGCCTGCGCTTCCGCCGCGCCGGCGCCGAGCTCGACGCCGAGGCCAAGGAGCGGATGGCCGCCATCGCCTCGCGGCTCGCCGAGCTCGGCACACAGTTCAGCCAGAACCTGCTCGCCGACGAGAGCGGCTTCATGCTCGAACTCGCGGGCGAGGACGACCTCGTCGGATTGCCGCCCTTCCTGCGCGCCGCGGCCAGCCGGGCCGCCGAGGAGCGCGGGCTTCCCGGCTCGCACGTCGTCACCCTGTCGCGCTCGCTGATCGAGCCGTTCCTGGTCTTCTCGACCCGGCGCGACCTGCGCGAGCGCGCCTACGGCGCCTGGATCCGCCGCGGCGAGAACGGCGGCGAGACCGACAACCGGGCGATCATCACCGAGACCCTGCGGCTGCGGGCCGAGCGGGCGCGCCTGCTGGGCTACCCGAGCTACGCCGCCTTCCGCCTCGACGACACCATGGCGGGCAGCGCCGAGGCGGCGGTCGGGCTCCTGGAGGAGGTCTGGGCCCCGGCGCGCCGCCGGGCCGAGGCCGAGCGCGACCGCCTCCAGGCCCTCGCGCACGAGGACGGCCAGACCGCCGCCCTGGCGCCCTGGGACTGGCGCCACTACGCCGAGCGCCTGCGCCGACGCGAGCACGCCCTCGACGAGGGCGAGATCAAGCCGTACCTGCCCCTCGAGGGCATGATCCAGGCCGCCTTCGACACCGCGCACCGCCTGTTCGGCCTCTCCTTCACCGAGCTGGCGGAGGCGCCGCGCTACCACCCGGAGGTGCGGGCCTGGGAGGTCGCCGACCAGGACGGCACGGTGATCGGCCTGTTCCTCGGCGACTACTTCGCGAGGCCCAGCAAGCGCTCGGGCGCCTGGATGAGCGGCTTCCGCTCGCAGGAGCGGCTCTCGGGCCCGGTGACGCCGATCATCGTCAACGTGATGAACTTCGCCAAGGGCGGCGAGGACGAGCCGGCGCTCCTGTCCTTCGACGACGCCCGCACGCTCTTCCACGAATTCGGCCACGCCCTGCACGGGCTCCTGTCGAACGTGACCTACCCGATTCTCGCCGGCACCGCGGTGGCGGGCGACTTCGTCGAGCTGCCCTCGCAGCTCTACGAGCACTGGCTGGAACAGCCCGAGGTGCTGCGGACCCATGCCCGGCACTACCGCACGGGCGAGCCGATGCCCGAGGACCTGCTGGCCCGGCTGCTGGCCGCCCGCACCTTCAACCAGGGCTTCGCCACGGTGGAGTACACCGCCTCGGCCATCGTCGACCTCGACCTGCACCTCTCGCCGGAGGCCGAGGGCGGCATCGACCCGCTCGCCTTCGAGGCGCAGTCGCTGCGCCGCATCGGCATGCCGGCCGAGATCGCGATGCGCCACCGCACGCCGCACTTCCAGCACGTCTTCGCCGGCGAGGGCTACGCGTCGGGCTACTACAGCTACCTCTGGTCCGAGGTGCTGGATGCCGACGCCTTCGACGCCTTCCGGGAAGCCGGCGACATCTTCGACCCCGCCACCGCCGAGCGCCTGCGCACCTACGTGTACGGCGCCGGCAACCTGCGCGACGCCCGCAGCGCCTACACGGCGTTCCGCGGCCGGCTGCCGAGCACCGGGCCGCTGCTGCGCAAGCGCGGCCTAGCGGCGTAGCCGCCGGCCGAGGGCCGACGCGGCCGCGAGCCAGGCCGCGTCGGCCAGGAAGGCGAGCGACGCGGCCGCCGCCGCGCCCTGGACCAGCGCCAGGGTGTTCTGGGTCTGGAGACCGACGACGATCGGGGTGCCGAGGGTCTGGGCGCCGGCGAGCGCGCCCACCGCCGCGGTGGCGACCGCCAGGACCAGCACCACCCGCAGGGCCTCGAGGATCGGCCCCGCGGCGAGGGGCAGCTCGACCCGCAGGAGCGTCTGCGCCGGGGTGAGCCCCATCGCGGTCACGGCGGCGCGCACGTCCTCCGGCACGGTGGCGAGCGCCCCGGCCGTGCCGCGCATCACCGGCATCAGCCCGTAGGCGGCGAGCGCCAGCAGGATCGGCGGCGTGCCGAAGCCGAGTACCGGCAGGGCGAGCGCCACCACCACCACCGGCGGCGCGGCCTGGGCGGCCGCCGCGAGGGTATCGAGCGAGGTGCGCAACGAGGCGCCCGCCGCCCGGGTCGCCAGGATGCCGAGGGCGAGGCCGGCCCCGCCCGCCAGGAGAAAGCCGCCGAGCGCCAGGACGAGATGATGGCGGGCGAGCCAGGCGAGGCGCCCGGCCGGCACCGGCGTGCCGGCCTGCAGCCCGAGCGCGCGCACGAGGGGACCGGCGACCTCGGGCAGGCTCAACCCGGCCAGGACGAGGCCGAGCGCCAGGGGCGCGGCGAACCGGGGCAGGGCGCGGGTCATCGGGCGGGTCATGCGGCCTTCCGCGTCGTCAGGAGCGCGAGCCCGGCATCGAGCGCGAGCGCCAGCCCGATCACCGGGAGCGCGCCGAGCAGGATCAGGTCCTGGGCGAACTGCGCCATGCCCTCGAACACCACCGCCCCGAGCCCGCCGGCCCCGACGAGGCCGCCGAGGGTGGCGAGCCCCACGCTCTGCACCGCCGCGACCCGCAGCGCCCCGGCGATCACGGGAGCGCCGAGGGGCAGGCGCACCCGCAGCAGCGTCGCGCCGGGGGTGAGGCCCATCGCCCGGGCGGCGTGGAGCACCGCCGGGTCCGCCGCGGCGAGGCCGGCGGCGAGCCCCCGCACCAGCGGCAGGCACAGATAGGCGGCGGTGCCGATCACCGCCGGCACCGGCCCGATGGCCGACAGGCCGAGCCCCCGCAGGGCCGGCACGAGGGCGAGGAGGCCCGACAGGCCCGCCACCAGGCCGGCGAAGAGCGCCAGCGCGGGGACGACCTGCACGCCGTTGAGGAGCCCGTCGACGAGGCGCGAGGCCGATCCGTCGCGCAGGCGCAGGAGCGCGAGCGGCCCCGAGACCGCGAGCGCGAGCGCGAGCGCGGCCCCGGCGAGCCCGAGATGCTGGAGGAACGCCGCGTTCACCGCGCCCGCCCGCGCCCGGTACTCGACCATGAGCGAGAGCGAATCGAGGAGCCCACCCCCCGCGGCGAGCGCCAGGAACCCGAGGTGGAGCGCCGCGGCGACGAGGCCGCCCCATCGCGAAAAGACCGCCCGGGCCGCCTGCCCGGCGAGCCACGCCAGGGCGAGGCCCGCGAGCCAGGCGCCCGGGCCGAGGGCGGCGCGGGCCGCCGCCGGCTTGCCGACGAGGAGCCCGGCGGCGCCCTGGCCGGCGGCGAGCACCAGCCCGCACCAGGCCGCGAGCGCCGCCGCGAGGGCGAGGCGGCTTCCCTTGGCGGAGGCGGGGGCGGCGAGCAGCACGCCCGCGGCGAGCGTCAGGAGGCCGAGCCCGAGGCCGGGCAGGCCGATGCCGACGGGCGCGCCGGGCACGAGGCGGTTCGGCGCGAGCGTGAGGACGGGCAGGCCCGCGAGCGCCGCGACGGCGAGGCCGGCCGCCGCGAGGGGCAGCCCGCGGGACAGCATCGACGGCGGCAGGGTCGGGGGCGGCAAGGTTCGGGGCGTCGTCGTGCCGGGAGGCGTCATCTCGGAGGGCCTCATGGTGCGACCGATTCGAGGTAGCGGCGGGCGACGGCCTCCGGCGTGTCGCCGTCCACCGCCACCTGCGCGTTGAGCCGGCGCAGCGTCGCGAGATCGAGGCCGGAGAAGAGCCGGTCGAGGGCGGGCGCCATCGCGGGGTGGCGCGCCAGCGCCTCGGCGCGGACGAGCGGCGCCGGTTCGTAGACGATCTGCGCGCCCAGGGGATCGCTCATCACCACCACGTCGAGGGCCGCGATCGCCCCGTCGGTGCCGTAGACCATGCCGGCATTGACCCCGCTGATCCCTTGCGCGGCGGCCCGCAGGGTGACGGCGGTGTCGCCGCCGGGCAGCATCACGATCCGCTCCCGCGGCAGGGCGAAATCGTAGGCGCGCTCGAAGGAGGGCAGGGCGGCCGGGCTCTCGACGAACTCCGCCGAGGCGCAGAGCTCGATCCGGCCGCGACGGACCGCGCCGGCGAAATCCGCCATCGTGCTCAGGCTCTCGGCCCGGGCGAGCGTGCCCGCGACGGCGATCTGCCAGGTGTTGTTGGCGGGCGCAGGCGTGAGCCAGGTCAGGCCGTTCGCCTGATCGAAGCGGCGCGCCGCGGCGAGCGCGGTCTCGGCCCGGCGCCAGGCCGGGTCGGCATCGGTGCCGGAGAAGAAGGCGGCGTTGCCGGTATATTCGGGGTAGGCGTCGATCTCCCCGGCCTGGAGCGCGGCGCGCACGATGCGGGTCGGGCCGAGCTGCAGCCGCGGGGTCACCGGCACGCCGAGGCGCCGAAGACTCAGGACGATCATCTGCCCGAGGAGCGCACCCTCGCCATCGATCTTCGAGGCGACGACGACCGGGCGCCCCGTCGAACCCAGCGCCGTGCCCGCCGTGCCCCAGACGAGACCGGCGAGCGCACCCGATACTACGCGGCGTCGATTCAAGGGGGCGCGCGGCCCCGATCCCCGCTGCATCGCGTCCCAGCCCGCTACGCTTGACATGACTGCCTTTCCGGGCGACGGCTCACCGGCGCTGGTGACGCGTGTCGCCGCGGACTCGCACGGGTCGCGGGCGATGGGAACCCCCGACGGCGCAACGGCTCCCGCCGCCTCGGGGACGGTTCGGTCGGTCCCCGATTCGGGGCGATGAGGGAAAGACATCCGGCGTGGGCACGGAAACAAACGAAGAGCTCCTGAACGGTGCCCGCGTCCTCGTCGTCGAGGACGAAGCGGCGATCTCGATGCTCCTGGAGGACATGCTGCTCGATTTCGGCTGCGAGGTCGTCGGTCCGGCGGCTCGGCTCAGCAAGGCGCTCGAGATGGCCGAGAGCGAGAGCTTCGTGGTCGCGATCCTCGACGTCAACGTCGCCGGCGAGCCGATCTACCCCGTCGCCGAGGCGATCGTGCGCCGTGGGCTGCCCCTGGTCTTCTCCACCGGCTACGGCGGCGCGGGCATCCGCGAGCCGTTCCGCGACCGGCCGGTGGTCCAGAAGCCGTTCAGCCAGCAGGACCTCAAGCGCACCCTGATCGCCGCGATCGCGGCGGCGAACTGACCGATACGCGCCCGGTCGTCGGCGCGACCGTCCGATTTCAGACAGTATAGATCTCATCGATTGCCAGTCGAGGCAAGTCGATCTGCCACTCGATCGCGACATCTCGCCGCGCCGGACCCAACCGCGTCGAGCGGTGCCGCCCGCGGGCCGGGCGACGGACCTCGCCCTCGTCGGCCGCCCGCGCCGTCCTCCGGCGCGCGCAGCCTTGAGCGTCCCGCCTCAGCGGATGCCGCCGCTGGCGGTGATGACCTCGCCCGTCAGCCAGCCGGCGTCGTCGGAGGCCAGGAACGCCACCACCCCGGCGATGTCCTCCGGGCGGCCGGCGCGCCCGAGTGGCGTCTGCGCGACGAGGCCGGTCTCCATGTCGGAACCGACCACCCCGGCGGCGTGCGTGCCCTCGGTCACGACGAAGCCCGGGCTGACCACGTTCACCCGGATCTTGCGCGGCGCCAACTCGTTGGCGAGCACCCCCGAGATGGCGTTCACCGCACCCTTGGTCCCGGCATAGACCGCCGCCATCGGCGTGTGCACGTGGGTGATGGCCGACGAGATGTTCACGATGCTGCCGCCCTCGCCGAGATGCCTCGCAGCGGCCTGCGTCGTCAGTAGGAGCCCGAGCACGTTGACGTCGAACTGGCGCCGGTAATGGTCCTCGGTCAGGTCCTCGATCGCGGCGAATTCGTAGATGCCGGAATTGTTCACCAGCACGTCGAGCCGGCCGAACTCCCCGACGGCGGCCTCGATCAGCGCCTGCGCCTCCGGCGCCCTGGTCACGTCGCCCCGGACCGCGACCGCCCTGCCGCCGGCCCCGACGATGGCCGCGACGACCGCGTCGGCTCCCGCCCGGCTGGAGGCGTAGTTCACCACCACGGCGGCGCCCTCGCGCGCCAGAGCCTTGGCGATCCCGGCACCGATGCCCTTCGACGCGCCGGTCACGACGGCGACCTTGCCCTCAAGCTTCGACATGCGTGCTACTCTCCGATCCGGGCCCGCTCCGTCGGCGGAGCGATAGTCCCATAGTTCGGAATTTCGGAACTATGGCGGTGGAGTTCAAGACCCCATGGACGGTTGATGAGACCCCTGTTCCACCCCGCCATCGAGGACGTGCGGCCGGAGGCGATCCTGCACGCCCTCGCCGATCCCGACCGGGCCGCCATCTTCGCCGGGATCATGCGGGCCGGCTGCGTCGAGGCGTGCTCCGCCCTGTCGGCGATCGGCGACCGCGTGATCCCGAAATCCTCGTTGTCCAACCACGTCAAGGTGCTGCGCGAGGCCGGATTGATCCGCAGCGAGCGCCACGGCGTCGAGATGCGCAACCAGTCCCGCTGGGCCGAGGTGGAGGCCCGCTTCCCCGGCCTGCTGGCGGCGATCATCAACGCCTATGCGTCCGGCCTCGGCACGACGCCACGCGCCGACGAGACGGTCGCGTCATCCTGAATAGGCGCGCATCGGCTGGCCGACGCTTCGCCTACCCGGGTTCTCGTGTCGTCGCGGATGCTTGTCGCGAAACCGGATGCCGCCTCTTGCGAAATCCGCTCGTGGGCGGCGCGTCGGGGGTTGCGAGGCGGTCGAGCCGGCCCTCACGCGCTCCGCGCTTCGGGCCGCGCCCCGCCCGCACGCCGCTCCGCGGGGCCGCGCAGGTCGGCGGCCTCCTGCGCCTCGACCCGGCGCTTGAACGCCCCCCAGGCCATCAGCGTGCAGCCGCAGCGGTCGCACTGGATCATCGCCTCGTCGGTCAGGGCGGCCGGCAGGCGGACCGCCGGCGAACCGCACGACTCGCATCCGAACCCGCTGCGCATCTCGCTCACCCCGTTCCCGTTCAGGCCGCACCGCAAGCTTAGGCATGGTGCGCTGCACGCAAGATGAACGGAATGCGCCCAACCGCTACGAATCCAGCTCGAAGGCGGAGACGACGTGGCGGGGCCAGCGGCCGGGGGCGACGAAGACCGCGTCGGCCCGGAGCGTCAGGCCGGCGCACCAGGGCGCCCGGGCGATCCAGGCCCGGGCCGCGCGGGACACGAGGCGGCGCTTGCGCGTCGATCGCGACCTGGGCCGCCTCCAGGCTCGGACGGGCCTTGACCTCCACGAAGGCGACGACGCTGCCCCGGCGCACGATCAGGTCGATCTCGCCGCCGCCGAGCGAAACCCGCCAGGCGAGCGGCCGGTAGCCCTTCAGCAGCAGGGCGAGCGCCGCCAGGATCTCGGCCCGCCGGCCGCGGGCCAGGTGGAGCCGGCGCCGGGCCGCCCCGTCAGGCCTCGCCGGCATCGTCGCCGCGGCGGGCCAGCACCAGGGCGCGGGCATAGACCTCGCGCCGCTTCAGGCCGGTCTCGTCGGCGACGAGGCTGGCCGCGTCCTTGATCGAGTGGCGGGCGAGCGCCGCCTCGATCCGGGCGTCGAGGTCGGCGTCGTGCTCCGGCCCCGGCGCGTCCTCGGGCGCGGTGCCGATCACCACCACCACCTCGCCCTTCGGCGGGCCGGAGGCGGCGTACTCGGCGGCGAGGGAGGCGAGGTCGCCCCGGCGCACGGTCTCGAACAGCTTGGTCAGCTCGCGCGCCACCGCGGCCGGGCGGGTGCCGCCCAGCACCTCGGCGGCATCCGCCAGCATCTCGGGCAGGCGGTGGGGCGCCTCGAACAGAACCAGCGTGCCCGGCACGCCGCCGAGCATCGCCAGGCGGTTGCGCCGGGCGCCGCTCTTCTGCGGCAAGAACCCCTCGAAGAAGAACCGGTCGGTCGGCAGGCCGGCCGCGACGAGCGCCGTGATCGCGGCCGAGGGCCCGGGGATCGGGGTCACGGAAAGCCCGGCCGCGATCGCCGCCTGGACCAGCTTGAAGCCTGGATCGGAGACGAGCGGCGTGCCGGCATCCGAGACCAGCGCCAGGGCCTCGCCGCCCTGCATCCGGGCGATCATCCGGTCGCGCACCCCCTCGCCCGAATGCTCGTGATAGGCCACGAGCGGCGTGGTGATGCCGTAATGGGCGAGCAGCGTGCGGGTGACGCGGGTATCCTCGGCCAGCACCGCGTCGGCGGCGGCGAGCGTCGCGAGGGCCCGGAAGCTCACGTCCTTCAGGTTGCCGATCGGCGTCGCCACGACGTGCAGGCCGGGGGGCAGGGGATCGGCCTCCGCGGCGAGGCCGAAGGCGGTGTAGACGGCCGGACCCCGGCCGGTGGCGGACCGGTCCGGAGACCGACGGCGGGAATCGTCGCTGCGCTGGGTCATCGCGCGCGACACTGCCACGGCTTCCCGCCCCCGCGCCATCGCGGCGTGGCCGGGAGCGGTCGTTTACTTTTCCCCGGCAGACTTTATGCACCGGGCACGTTCGTTGCCGATTCGTTGCGCGCGGGGCGCGGCGGGCCGGCCGGACCGGGGGGAGCGGGCGATGGGGGGCATCGGCCTCGACACTCTGAAGCGGTTGGGATGGGGCGGCGCGCTGCTCGCCGGCCTGCTGGCGCTCGGCGCCTGCGGCGGGGTCGACAGCCCGGTCGTCGCCACCCGCGCGCCCGCGCCGGAGGCTCCCGCCGCGCCGCCGCCGGGCGAGCCGGCGACGCTCGGCACCGGCAGCGTCAAGGTGGCGCTGATCCTGCCGCTCTCCGGGCCCGGGGCCGCGGTGGGCGCCAGCCTGCGCAACGCCGCCGAGCTGGCGCTGCAGGAATCCCAGAGCCCCGACCTGAAGCTCCTGGTCAAGGACGACCGCGGCACGCCGGACGGCGCCCGCGAGGCGACGGCGTCGGCGATCGCCGAGGGCGCGGAGCTGGTCATCGGGCCGCTCTTCTCCGCCACGGTGCAATCCGCCGCCGCCACGGCACGGCCGGCCGGCAAGCCGGTGATCGCCTTCTCGACCGATGTCAGCGTGGCGGCCCGCGGCGTTTACCTGCTCAGCTTCCTGCCGCAGACCGAGGTCGACCGGATCATCGACGCCACCACGGAAGCGGGCCGGCGCTCCTTCGTGGCCCTGATCCCGGAAACGACCTACGGCAACGCCGTCGAGGCGCAGTTCCGCGAGGCGGTGGCGCGCCGCGGCGGCCGCGTCGTCGCGATCGAGCGCTACCCCGCCGGCAACCCGGCGGCGGCGATCGGGCGGCTCGCCCCGCTGATGACCGGCCCGGCGCCGCAGGCCGACGCCCTGTTCCTGCCCGACACGCCCGACGGGCTCGCCGCCGCCGGGGCGGCGCTCACCCGCGCCGGCTTCAACCCGGCCCGGGTCCGCCCGGTCGGCACCGCGGTGTGGAACGACCCGCGGGTCTTCGCCCTGCCGGCCTTCCAGGGCGCCTGGTTCGCCGCCGCCGACCCGGCGGGCTTCACCGGCTTCGGCCAGCGCTACCGGGCCCGGTTCGGCACCGATCCGGTGCGGGTCGCGACACTCTCCTACGACGCGGTGTCGCTCGCCGCCGCGCTCAACCGGCAATACGGCTCGCAGCGCTTCGCCGACACCACGCTCACCAACCCGTCGGGCTTCGCCGGGATCGACGGGACCTTCCGGTTCCGCCCGGAGGGCACCAGCGACCGGACGCTCGCGGTGTTCGAGATCCGGGGCGGCGGCACCACGATCGTCAGCCCGGCGCCGCGGGCGCTCGGGCCCTCGGGGACGTAAGGCCCCCCGGCGGCGGCGCGAGGCCCCGGGGGGCGGGCCGTCAGGCTGCCAGTTCGGCCACCACGGCGTTGAGCACCGGCGCGCCCTTCGGCGTCGCCGCGAGGCGCCCCTCGGGGGTGCGGGCGACGAGCCCGGCCCCGACCAGCCCGGCGATGCGCTCCGGGTCGAGGGGCCGGCCGGCCAGCGCGGCATAGCGGGCGGGATCGATCCCCTCGCGCAGGCGCAGGCCCATCATCAGGAACTCGTCGGCCTGGTCGCCGGGGCTCAGGGCCTCGGTCTCGAGGAGGCCGTGCCCCTCGCCCTCGGCCCGGGCGAGCCAGGCCTCCGGGTTGCGCTCGGTCGAGGTCCCGGTGCGGCCCTCCGGCAGGACGAGGCGGCCATGGGCGCCCGGGCCGATGCCGGCATACTCGCCGTAGCGCCAGTAGAGCAGGTTGTGGCGCGATTCGGCGCCGGGCCGGGCGTGGTTCGAGATCTCGTAGGCCGGGAGGCCCGCACCGGCGCAGACCTCCTGGGTCACGTCGTAGAGGATGCGCGCCGCGTCGTCGTCCGGCACGGTGAGCTTGCCGGCGGCGGCGAGGCCGTAGAACGGCGTCCCCTCCTCGATGGTGAGCTGGTAGAGCGAGAGGTGCTCGGCCGCCCGGGCGATCGCCCCGCGCAGCTCGGCGGCCCAGGCCTGCGGCGTCTGGCCCGGGCGGGCGTAGATCAGGTCGAAGGAATAGCGCTCGAAATGCGCGGCGGCGGTCTCGACCGCCCGCATCGCCTCCGCGGTGCTGTGCAGGCGCCCGAGCGTCTTCAGCGAGGCGTCGTCGAGGGCCTGGACGCCGAGCGAGACCCGGTTGACCCCCGCCGCCCGGTAGCCGCGGAAGCGCTCCGCCTCGACACTGGTCGGGTTGGCCTCGAGCGTCACCTCGACGTCGGGCGACACGCTCCAGGCGCCCGCCACCGCATCGAGGAGCGCCCCCACGGTCTCCGGCTCCATCAGCGAGGGCGTGCCGCCGCCGAGGAAGATGCTGGTGACCGCGCGGCCCGGCGCGAGGGCGGCCGCGTGGGCGATCTCCCGCGCGAAGGCGGCCCGCCAGCGCGCTTGGTCGAGGCGGGTGTGGCGGACGTGGCTGTTGAAGTCGCAATAGGGGCACTTCGCGGCACAGAAGGGCCAGTGCAGGTAGACCCCGAAGCCGACGTCCCGGGTCGGATGTTCGATCATCCAGGGGATGTGCCGGCCTTGGCGCCGCGGCGCAAGGGGCGGAATGCCCGCAGGAGCGCTCCTGCTACGCCGGCAGGCCGTGATGCCGGCGGGCGATCAGGCATTCCGGGTCGCCGGGCTCGCAGGTGCGGCAGACCTCGGGCCGCACCGCGTAGACCTTGCACGCCACCGTCTCGCCGATCCGGCCCTCCAGCGCGCTGCACCGGTCGCCCTCGCAGCGCATCCGCCCGGCCGGGTCGTCGACATAGGCCTCCGGGATGCGCGCGAGGTCGGCATCGTCCTCGATGCTGAAGCGCGGCCACTCCGCCGAATAGGCGCAGCAGGCGCCGCAGGACTGGCAGGCGAAGCCCGCCGGATCGGCCGGATCCGCGGCGAGGCTCACGGGGACAGTCCCGGGGAGACGGGCGGGATCGGGCGCGGGCGGCCCTCGTCGTCGATCGCCACGAAGGTGAACACGCCGACCGTCACCTTCTCGCGGGTCTGGGTGCGGAAGCGCCGGGCCCAGGCCTCGATCTGGATCCGCATCGAGGTGCGGCCGGTGCCGACGACCTGGGTGTAGACGCACAGAACGTCGCCGACCCGGACAGGGCGCAGGAAGGTCATGCCGTCGACCGCCACCGTGACGACGCGGCCCTGCGCCCGCTCGACCCCGGCGATGCCGCCGGCCTGGTCCATCTGCGACATGACCCAGCCGCCGAAGATGTCGCCGTTGGCGTTGGTGTCGGCCGGCATCGCGATGGTCCGCACGGTAAGCTCGCCCTGCGGCCGCGCCGCCGCCGCGTCGGCGGTGCCGTCCGTCGTCCCCTCGTCCATCTTCGTCATGCTGCCCCCCTGGTCTCCCGGTCGAGCATAGGGCATCGAGACGCCGGAGCGCGAGCGCCTCGAATCGCCGATTGCACCCCGCGGTTTCATCCCCGGGCGAACGGACCTAGAGTCGGCGGCACGCCACATCAATCAGCCGGAGGACGCATCATGATCCAGGGCCACCCCACCAGCGGCGCCGAAGCCGACCGCGACTGCCCTGTCCCGCTCGCGACCCTCGGAGAGATCTACCGGGCCGAGCCGGAGGACCTGCCGGACCTCCTCGACGCCCTGCCGGTCGAGACCCGCGCCAAGCTCGCGGGCTACCTCTACGCCAAGAGCCACACCCACAAGCTCGGCCTCGTCGTCGCCCGCACCTGCGGCAAGGACGACCTTGTGAAGGCGCTGGGCGAGATCGGCACCGTCGTCCACGGCCAGGCGCACCTGCCGCCGCCCAAGCCCGTCCAGGCCGCCCCGGCGCAGCCCCAGGCGCGCAAGATCAGCCTGGGCGGCTCGGGCTCGAAGCGCAGCTTCGACTGAGGGGCAGGTCGGCCGCCCCGCGATGGGGACGGCCGACCGCCGGCGCCCGTTGCCGTCGAAGCACCCGGCGGGGTGATCGCGTCACCGCAGCTCCAGCGTCAGGCTCCGGAAGCGCTTGCCGTCCCGCGACTCCCCGCACGGCTTGCCGTCGGAGCCCAGGGCCTCGCCGTCGTCGCTCAGCACCTGCACCCGGCCGCCGGCCGGGTCGACCAGCAGGCCTTCCGGCTGAAAATCGGGAATCGCCGCGAAGGCCGCGGCGGCGCCCTCGATCCGGACCGGCTTGTCCGCGGGCGTGCCCGACCAGCGATAGAGGTCGAACGGCTCGCCCCCGCCGCCCGCTCCCCCCGCCAGCACCAGGTAGGCCTTGGCCCCCGGCGCGTAGGCGATGTCGCGGATGCCGCGGCCCTTGAGGTCGAGGGCGACCGGGGGGCCGAGCCGCGGGGCGGCGCCGGTAATCGCCTCGGCCGGGTTCTCCAGCGGCACCAGCAAGGCGTTGGCGTCGGTATCGAGGGGGTTGCGCAGGCCGAGCCAGAGGGACTTCTCGTCCGGGCGCGGCGCCATGCCCTCGATGTTGAAGCCCTTGCGCTTGGGGTCGAGGTCGTCGCGCGCCGGCACGTCGAGACCGATCCGCGCCGCCAGGAGCGGCGACAGCGCCGCGAAGGCCTGGGGCAAGGAGCGGATCGCGGTGCCCTTCGGGGTGAGCGCGGGCGTGCCGGCCGGGTCCGTCACCGCCATGGCGGCAAGCCGGCCGCGGCCCGGGCTCTGCTTGCCGCCGTGACGGCGGCTGTGCGAGCCGAGCAGGTAGAGGTCGGGGCCGAGCCAGGTCGCGGATTCGAGGTCGGCCTTGCCGTCCTTCTCGCCGAGGCCGAGCGGTGCCGCCAGATCGGCGCCGTCGAGGGGCAGGGCTTCGCCGCTCGTGCCCGCCCGGTAGAGCCGTACCACGGTCGACTCGTCGTCGACCACCAGGAAACGGTCGCCGAAGCTGCCGCGCGGATACGGCACGGCACCCGACGCCTCGCACATCCCGCGATGCTCCAGCAGCGGACCGACCTTCACCGGCTCGGCGGCAGCGGCGAAGGCCGTGACGGACGAGACGAGGGCGGCGAGGAGCGGCAGGGGGCGAGGCATCACGGGTCTCCCGGATTCCTGTTGCAGGCGGGTGCCGATCGGGCGCCCCGAGCGGCCTCCACGGGATGGCCCGGAGGTGGCGAAGGCGACCGTCGAACGGGGGTTCGCGAGAGGGGCCCCGCCTCAGCCGCCGGTCATCGGCGGGAAGAACGCGACCTCGGCCGCGCCCGCGAGCGGCGTCTCGGGCTTGGCGTGGACCCGGTCGACGGCGGCGCGGACCACGCCCTCGGTCTCGAAGGCGTACGCGTATTCCTCGCCGCGGCCCTTCAGGAAGGCGACGAGGTCGGCGACGGTCGCGACCTCGGGCGGCAGGTCGAGGGTCTCCTCGGGACGGCCGATCCGCTCGCGGACCCAGGCGAAGTAGACGAGCTTCATGGGGTGGCGCTCATCTCTCGTCGTCGATCACGTGGCGGATGCCGGAGCGCATGTAGTCGTAGCCGGTGTAGAGCGTCAGCGCGGCGGCGAGCCACAGCAGCACGAGGCCGAGCGTGCCGTTGCCCGGCAGCACCCGCTCGCCGGCCGGGCCGGCGATCAGCACGCCCAGCGCCACGAGCTGCACCGCGGTCTTCCACTTGGCGACCCGGCTCACCGGCACGCCGACCTTCAGCTCGGCGAGGTATTCGCGCAGGCCCGAGACCAGGATCTCGCGGCACAGGATGACGATGGCGGCCCAGAGCGACCAGCCGCGGATCGTGCCGTCGGCGCAGAGCATCAGGAGGCTCGCGGCGACGAGCAGCTTGTCGGCGATCGGGTCGAGCATCCGCCCGAGCGCCGAGCTCTGCGAGTAGGTGCGGGCGACGTAGCCGTCGAGATAGTCGGTGATCGCGGCCGCGACGAAGACCGCGACGGCGATCCACCGCGCGGTGTCGTCCTGGGGCCAGAACAGCAGCGCCACCACCACCGGAACCGCGACGAGGCGGCCGTAGGTCAGCATGTTGGCGAGGTTGAGGGCCGTCGAGCGGCGCCGGGGCACGACCACGTTCATCGCCTTCGGTGAAACCACGCGGGGGGAGGGGGCGTCAACACGGCTGAACCCGGACAGGGCCTCGCGGATCCCCCCACCTCACGCATCGGCGTGGAAAAAGTCGTAGACCGCCCGGGCGGTCGCGGCATTCACGCCCGGCGTCCTCGCCAGATCCTCGAGGGCGGCCCGCTCGATCGCCTTCACGGTCCCGAAATGGTGCAGGAGCGCGCGCTTGCGCGTCGGCCCGATGCCCGGGATCTCGTCGAGGGGGTTCTTCACCATCTCGCGCTTGCGCTTGGCCCGGTGCGCCCCGATGGCGAAGCGGTGAGCCTCGTCGCGCAGGCGCTGCACGAAGTACAGGGTCGGGTCGCGCGGCGGCAGGCGGAACGGCGCCTGGCCGGGCACGAAGAAGGTCTCGCGCCCCGCATCCCGGTCGCGCCCCTTGGCGATGCCGACGAGCGGCACGTCGGTGACCCCGACCTCGTCGAGGGCCTTGCGGGCCGCCTCGAGCTGGCCGCGGCCGCCGTCGATCAGCACGAGGTCGGGCCAGGCCGGAAACGCCTCGGTGTCGTTCGGGTCCGGCGCGGGCTCCGGCTCCGACGGGCCGCCCGCGGCGGCCGCCACGCTCGCCTCGGCCCTGGTGCGCGGGTGTTCCTTGACGAGCCGGGCGAAGCGGCGCTGCAGCACCTCGCGCATCATGCCGTAATCGTCGCCGGGCTTCACCTCCTCGGACTTTATGGTGAAGGTTCGGTAGTGAGTCTTCATGAAGCCGGTGGGACCTGCGACGATCATCGCGCCGACCGCGTTCGTCCCCATGATGTGCGAGTTGTCGTAGACCTCGATGCGGCGGGGCGCCGCCGCGAGGTTGAACGAGGTGCCGAGCGCGACGAGCAGCTTGCCCTGCGAGGCGGTGTCGGCCAGGCGCCGGGCCAGCGCCTCGCGGGCGTTGCGGGCGGCGTACTCGACGAGGTTCTTGCGCTCGGCGCGTTTCGGGCAGTGGATCTCGACCCGGTTCTCGCTCTTGGTCGAGAGCGCGGCGGCGAGGAGCTCGGCATCCTCGATCTCGTGCGAGACCAGCACCAGCCGGGGCGCCGGCTTGTCGTCGTAGAACTGGGCCAGGAACGAGGCCAGCACCTCGTCCGGCGTCATGCTGCGGTCGGCCTTCGGGAAGTAGGCCCGGTTGCCCCAGTTCTGCCAGTTGCGGAAGAAGAACACCTCGATGCAGAACTGCCCGGCCTGCTCGTCGAGGGCGAAGACGTCGGCCTCCTCGATCCCCTGCGTGTTCACGCCCTGCACGCCCTGGATGGCGGCGAGCGCGGCGATGCGGTCGCGGTAGCGCGCCGCCTTCTCGAACTCCCAGGCGTCCGAGGCCGCCTGCATCTCGGCGGCCATCCGCTCCTTGATGGCGTTGGACTTGCCCGACAGGAAGCCCCGCGCCTCCGCCGCGAGCCCGGCATAGTCCTCGACCGAGATCTCGTTCGTGCAGGGGCCCGAGCAGCGCTTGATCTGGTAGAGCAGGCAGGGCCGCGAGCGATTCTCGAAATAGCTGTCGGAGCACGAGCGCAGCAGGAAGGCGCGCTGGAGCGCGTTCACCGTGCGGTTGACCGCCCAGACGCTGGCGAAGGGGCCGTAGTAATGCCCGGCCCGGCGCCGCGCCCCGCGATGCTTGACGAGCTGCGGCGCGTCGGAATCCGCCGTGAGCAGGATGTAGGGCAGGGACTTGTCGTCCCGCATCAGCACGTTGAAGCGCGGCTTCAGCTGCTTGATGAGGTTGGCCTCGAGCAGCAGCGCCTCGGTCTCCGTCGCCGTGGTGACGAACTCCATCGAAGCCGTCTCGGCGATCATCCGGGCGATGCGGTTGGTATGCGCCTGGCCCCGCGCGTAGGAGCCGACCCGGTTCTTCAGGTTCTTGGCCTTGCCGACGTAGAGCACGTCGCCCTTGGCGTCGAACATCCGGTAGACGCCCGGCGAGGACGGCAGGGTGGTCCAGAACCGGCGGATCACCGCGGTGCCGGCCTGGATCGCCCCGGCCCCGGCATCGAGGTCGAAGTCGATCTCCGGCGAGGTATCGAGGGCGTCCACCGTCTCGTCGTCCTCGATCGCGTCGAGGGCGTCGGGCGGCACGTCGTTCCCAGGCTGTCGGCTCATCCCCGCGATGTAGGCGCCGCCGCCGCCGCTGGAAAGACCGCGCACAGGCGCTAAAAGGCCACCGGCGGCCGATGCCCCCGAAGACCGACGGACAGAGGAACCCCCGCCCGCATGAGCCTGCGCGACTGCCGCGTGCCCCGCATCCCGCCGATCCGGTGCGACCGGCCGGCGGTGCGCACGATCGAGAACGCCCTCTACCTGCCGCACAGCGAGGCGCGGGGCCGGCCCTCGGCCCTGTTCGACGCGGCAGGGCGCTTCGTGCCCGAGAGCGTGGATTACCGCGGCACCGTGCCGTCCTGGCAGCGCACCGACTGGCCGCAGGACTGGTCCTCGGGCCTGCCGGCGGACGTGCACGAGGCGCCGGAGGAGACCTACCTCTTCCTCGGCGGCGCCCACCTGCATTACGGGCACTTCCTCGTCACCACCCTGCCGCGGTTCTGGCCGCTCTTGTCGGGACGGCCGGCGGCGCCGATCCTCTGCTACGCGCCGACCGATCCGGCCCTGTGGCAGCCCTACCGTTTCGCCCTCGACATCCTCGCTCGCCTCGGCCTCGACGTGCGCGACATCCACGCCTTCGAGGGGCCGCGGCGGCTGCGCCGCGTCGTCGTGCCGGCCCCGGCCTTCCAGGAAGAGGCCTACGGCCACGCGGTCTTTCGCGACCTCTGCCTCGGGATCGGGGCCGGCTGCCACGCGCCCGAGGAGGTCGATGCCGACGACCGGCCCGCCTACCTCGCCAAGACCCGGCTCGCCGGCGGCGTGCGGCGCTTCGCCAACGAGGACGAGGTGACGGAGATCCTCGCCCGCGCGGGCGTCGAGATCCTGCACCCGGAGACGATGAGCTTCGCCGAGCAGGTCCGGCTCTTCGCCCGGCGCCGGGTGGTGGCGGGTTCCCTCGGCTCGGCCCTGCACACCGCCCTGTTCGCGCCGCCCGGCCGGCGCGTGGTGGCGCTCAGCCCCGGGCGCACGATCAACCCGACCTTCCGGCTCGTCGACGTCCTGTGCGGCAACGCCGTGTCCTACCTCCACCAGCCCGGCACGGCGGAGGCGGCCCCCGGTGCCTTCGGCAGCCAGCACCACCTCGCCGACCCGCGGGCGGCGGCCGAGGACCTGCTGCGGCGCATGGAGCGGATGGCGGCGTCGCCGGTGCGGGGAGGCCTGGCGGGGACAACATCGCGCCTCGCGGGGGCGTGGTCTCGCCTCACCGGCCGCGGCGTCCCGTAAGCCGCGGGGCCGGGCGGCGCAGACGCGACGAAACCCACCGCGTCGTCCCGCGGCTGTCCGGGGACCGGGAGCCGGGCGACACAGTGGGTTTTCGGGTCCGTCCCGTTCCGGCCTGCGCGACCGCGTCTCTCAATCGAACAGGGCGTCGATGTCGGTCTGGTCGACGTGGCCCGGATCCTCGTCGAGCTTCGGACCGTTGAGGAGGCTGCTCTCGTCGTCGATGCTGACGCCGCCGGCGGTCTCGCCGATCAGGTCCTTGAACGCATCCAGGCCGCCCCAGGCGTCGATCATCCGGTCGATGTGGTCCTCGACGAACTTGAGGACGTTGACGATCTTGCTGATCCGCTGGCCGGTCAGGTCCTGGAAGTTGCAGGCCTCGTAGAGCACGACGGTGCGGTCGAGGATGGCATCGACGCTGGAGCTGTCCTTCAGCCCGCCGGTCGAGCGCAGCACCGAGGCGTGGGTCTCGATCTCCTCGACGGCGGCCAGGATGGTGGTGGTCGCCCGCTCGGTCGCGTCGACCACGGCGTCGAGCTCGCCGGCGGCCCGGCGCACGCCCTTGCCGTCGAAGTCCTGCCGGTGCAGCACCGCGATCTCGTGCTTGGTCCGGCCGATGGCGGCCTTCATCACGTCGAGCTCGGTGCGCATGCCGTAGACTTCGGCCATCTCGCGACGGCAGGCGTCGATCACGTCGCCGGTCGTGGTCTGGGTCAGCCGCTTCAGCTCGTTGACCGTCGCCAGGATCTCGGAGATCCGGTCGTCATTGGCCGGGTTCGGCTGAGGCGACGCCTCGACCGGAGCATGGGAAACGCCGAGACTTTCCTCGATGCGGAAGCGCTTGTTCTTCATGGATCCGAGAGAGCCTGCAACCGCGGCCGCATCGTACGGCCCACGCGGTGCAGTCTCGCCAGGATTGATTGCGAATTGCTGAATGCCGGCGACGTCGCGGCATGTGGTGACGAAGGATTCACGATGCCGGCGGATTAACGATTCGACGCAAGGGTTTAGCGAAACGCTCACCACGTTCCTTCACCGCCCGGTCCCCGCCGATCCGCTCTCCTGTCGCCAGCGACGGCGATCGGTCGGACGGATCTTTGAGGCGGGTTGCGATGGTGATGCGCAGGATGGTGCTGACCGGGACGGTCGCGGCGGGGCTGGGCGTGGTGGCGCTCGGGACCGGTCCGGCCCTGGCGCAGGGGACGACCGGCTACGGTGGCGGCTTCATCGAGTACCTGATGACCGGCCAGGATCCGGTCACCGTGGCCCGCCCGTTGCGCCCCGCCCCGGTCGCGCCCGACGGCACGCTGCTCCCCGGGCGCGGCTACGGCTACGGCCAAGCCGCCTACGCCACCCGGCCGGGCGCCTATGCCGGCGAGGCCTACGGGCAGCGGCCGGCCTATTCCCGCACGGCGGGCTACGCTGCCGCCGGCACCTCGGGTGCGCAGGTCGGTTACGCGCCGGCCGAGTACGGGGGCGCCCTGCATTCGGGCGATCCCGTGCCGGTCCGGGCCCAGGCACCGCAGCAGGCGTATGTGCCCCAGCAGGCCTACGCGCCGCAGCAGGCTTACGCCCCGCAGCAGGCTTACGCCCCGCAGCAGGCCTACGCGCCCGATCCGTTCGAGGCGCCCGGCACCCGCCGGGCGGCGCTGCCGGAGGCCCGCGAGGAGGGAATCGCCCGGGCGATGGACCCGCGCTTCCAGCGCCAGGAGGTCGCCTATGACGGCGGCCAGCGGCCCGGCACCATCGTGATCGATACGCCCTCGCGCTTCCTCTACCTGGTCCAGCCCGGCGGCCGGGCCCTGCGCTACGGCATCGGCGTCGGCCGGCCGGGCTTCACCTGGTCGGGCATGAAGACCGTGAGCGCCAAGCGCGAATGGCCGGACTGGACGCCGCCGGCCGAGATGCTGCGCCGCCGCCCCGACCTGCCGCGGCACATGGCCGGCGGCCCCGCCAACCCGCTGGGCGCCCGCGCGCTCTATCTCGGCTCGTCGCTCTACCGCATCCACGGCACCAACGAGCCGCACACGATCGGCCAGTCGGTCTCGTCCGGCTGCATCCGGATGATGAACGAGGACGTGACGGACCTCTACGAGCGGGTGCCGGTCGGTGCCCGCGTGATGGTGATCTGACGCCGCGAGGATAGTCTCACGGCATGAAAAGGCCCCCGCCGCGTCGCCGCGGCGGGGGCCTTCCCGTTCGACGCGGCGGCCCGGTCAGACCCAGTCGTCGCTGCCGCCGTCGCCCGTGTCGCCGTCGAACGAGGCGTCCTGGAAGCCGGCATCGTCACCGCCGAGCGGCGCGCCGAAATCCTCGCTGCCGCCCTGGTTGCCGAAGTAGTTGTTCTCGACCGTGGTGCCGCCCGCCGCGCCGGCGCCGCCGAGGCCCGCCATGCTGCCGAGCGACGAGTGGCCGCCCGCGAAGGCGTTGCTCAGCGCGCTGCCGAGCAGCATGCCGCCCGCCGCGCCCGCCGCCATCGGCAGGGCGGTGGCGAGGAAGCCGCCGCCGGCCCGCTGCGGTGCCGCCTGCTGGCCGGCCCAGGGGCCCCCCTGCTGGGGCGCGTAGCCGGGCGCGGGACCGCCCGGCTGCTGCTGGCCGTAGCCGGGCTGCTGCTGGCCGTAGCCGCCGCCCTGGTTGCCCCAGGCGCCGCCGCGCGGGGGCTGCTGCTGCGGCTCGGGCCGCGAGCCGCCGCCGAAGATGCTCGAGAAGAAGCCGCCGCCCCCGCCCTGGCTCGCGCCCTGGCCGCCGCGCTGGGCCTCGGCCCGGGCCTGCTCGAGCTGCTGGTTGAGGCTCTTGATCGCCTCCTCCTGCACGTAGACGAGCTGCGCCATCGCGTAGGGGGCGTAGGGCTGGGCGCGGATCTTGTCGGCGATGAAGCGCTCCGCGTCGGCATCGCGGGGTTGCTGCGCGGCCTGCTCCAGTCGCTGGAATATGCCGTTGATGACGTCGCGTTCTTCGCTGTTCATGGAGCCGTACTCCTTCGGTTGCCGTTGGGCGGACCCGGCCCGGCGCCCACGAGATGGGAGGGGGACGGGCGTTTGTCACGGGGAGACAACGCCCGAGCGGGGCGTTTTCGCTCACCTCCTGCATTACGTTTTCGTCACCCCGTCTCATCCCGTCGCGGCCCGTCCGTTTCGCCGCTCCCATTCGCCGCTCCCGCCGTGAGGCCTTCATGCGGGACCCCGACTTTCTGGCATCCCCATCGCCTGTTAAGGGGACCGTGACGCGGCACGTGCGGTTGCCCGCGGGAGGAACATGATGGATCGCAAGACGATCGGTGGCCTGTCGGTCGCCCGGGTGCTGCACGACTTCGTGGTCGACGAGGCCCTGCCGGGTACGGGGGTCGCCCCCGACGCGTTCTGGAACGGTCTCGCGGCCCTCGTGCGCGACCTCGCGCCCCGCAACCGCGCCCTGCTCGCGACCCGCGACGCCCTGCAGGAGAAGATAGACGCGTATCACCGCGAGCGCGCCGGCAAGCCGGTGGACGAGGCGGCCTACAAGGCCTTCCTCGCCGAGATCGGCTACCTCCTGCCCGATCCCGGCCCGGTGCAGGTGCGCACCGACGACGTCGACGACGAGATCGCCACCATCGCCGGCCCGCAGCTCGTGGTGCCGACCTCGAACGCCCGCTACGCGCTGAACGCCGCCAACGCCCGCTGGGGCTCGCTCTACGACGCGTTCTACGGCACCGACGCGGTGTCTGAGGAGGGCGGCGCGACAAGGGGCGGGGGCTACAACCGCACCCGCGGCGCCCGCGTCGTGGCCCGCGCCCGCGCCTTCCTCGACCGCACCGTGCCGCTCGCCGGCGGCCGCCACGCCGACGTGGTGACCTACGCGGTCGAGGGCGGCCAGCTCGTCGGCAACATGAACACCGGCGACACCATCCCGCTCGCCCGGCCCGACGCCTTCGCGGGCTATCGCGGCAAGGCCGGCTCGCCCAACGCGCTGCTCCTGCGCCACAACGGCCTGCACGTCGAGATCGTGCTGGACCGCACCCACCGGATCGGCCGCTTCGACGCCTCGGGCGTCGCCGACATCCTGGTCGAGTCCGCGGTCTCGACGATCATGGACCTCGAGGATTCGGTCGCGGCGGTCGATGCCGACGACAAGGTCGTGGTCTACCGCAACTGGCTCGGCCTGATGAACGGCACCCTCTCGGCCCCGGTCGAGAAGGACGGCAAGCGCTTCGAGCGCAAGCTCAACCCCGACCGGACCTACACCGCGCCCGACGGCGCCGGCGAGGTCAGCGTGCCGGGCCGCTCCCTGATGCTGGTGCGCAACGTCGGCCACCACATGTTCACCGACGCGGTGCTGGACGAGTCCGGCGCCGAGGTGCCGGAGGGGATGCTCGACGCCGCCGTGACGGCGCTGATCGCGATCCACGACCTCAAGAGCACGGGCCTGCGCAACAGCCGCCGCGGCTCGGTCTACATCGTCAAGCCGAAGATGCACGGGCCCGACGAGGTCGCCTTCGCGGTCGAGCTGTTCACCCGCGTCGAGGCGATGCTGGGCCTGAAGCCCAACACGCTGAAGATGGGCATCATGGACGAGGAGCGCCGCACCACGGTCAACCTCGCCGCCTGCATCAAGGCGGCCTCCGAGCGGGTGGTGTTCATCAACACCGGCTTCCTCGACCGCACCGGCGACGAGATCCACACCTCGATGGAGGCCGGCCCGGTCATCCGCAAGAACGACATGAAGGGCACGCCCTGGATCAAGGGCTACGAGGAGAACAACGTCGATGTCGGCCTCGCCTGCGGCCTGCTCGGCCGGGCGCAGATCGGCAAGGGCATGTGGGCGGCGCCCGACGCGATGGCCGACATGCTGATGCAGAAGGGCGCCCACCCGAAGGCCGGCGCCTCGACCGCCTGGGTGCCCTCGCCGACCGCCGCGACGCTCCACGCGCTGCACTACCACGAGACCGACGTGAAGGCCCGCCAGCAGGAGCTGGCGCGCCGGCCGCGCTCGGCCCTCGACGAGATCCTGCAGGTGCCGCTCGCCCGCTCGAACTTCGCCCCCGACGACGTGCAGCAGGAGATCGACAACAACGTCCAGAGCATCTTAGGGTACGTCGTGCGCTGGATCGACCAGGGCGTCGGCTGCTCCAAGGTGCCGGACATCCACGACGTGGCCCTCATGGAGGACCGCGCCACCCTGCGGATCTCGTCCCAGCACATCGCCAACTGGCTGCACCACGGCGTGGTGTCGCAGGAGCAGGTGATGGAGACGATGAAGCGCATGGCCAAGGTCGTGGACCGCCAGAACGCCGGCGACCCGCTCTACCGCCCGATGGCGCCGGGCTTCGACGGTCCCGCCTTCCAGGCCGCCTGCGACCTGGTGTTCAAGGGCCGCATCCAGCCCAACGGCTACACCGAGTACGTGCTGCACGCCCGGCGCCGCGAGGCCAAGGCCGCGGGCGCGCCGGCCTGAAGACGCGAGAGGGGAGGGCGCCCGCCGCGGCGGGCGCCCGATCAGGGGTTCCGGGCCGGCGGGCGGTTCCGCCGTCCCGTTCCCGGGAACTCGTCGGCGACACTTTTCCCGGGCGATGTCCGGAGGGCCCGTCAGCAGACCGCGTTCGCGTTCGTCATCACGTCGATGGCGTAGCCGCGGTAGGAGACGCCCGACGGGCTGATGTAGCTCTTCACGAATCTCGGCAGCACGGAATTGTAGGTGCTGCTGATGATGACGGCGGCGCCGATGTCGCCGTCCCGCATGATGTTGCCGGCGGAGGCGAGCACGTCGGCATCCGTCAGGGCGGTCCTCGTGCCCGAGCAGACCTTGACCGACCCGCCGCTCTTCTGAAGCATGAACATATCGATCGTCGCGCTCGGATAGCGCACGAAGGTGTTGGCCCGGCGCTTGATGTAGGCGTCGATCATGTCCGACATGCAGCTCGAGTTCTGGCAGGTGGACATCGCCCGCGCGATCACCACCGAGGCCCGGTCGACGTCCCGCTTCGTGTTGACCATGAAGACGATGTCGTGCGTTCCCATGAACATCAGCAGCGCCAGGCTGCTGATGACGGCGAACTCCACCGACGCCGTTCCCCGGCTGCCCCGCACGAACCCGCACAGGCCGCTCGCCAGTCCGCTCGCCGGGCCGTGCAGCCGCTCTCCCCGGGCCGCACCCCATCGCGTTGCGATCGGACGCGGCTCTGGGTGATCGACGCCACCGCACGATCCGCGACGAACCGGGATCCGCTTCGCCGGACGATGCTCCAAGCAGATTTCGCCGAAGTGGTTGCCGGTTCGGCGCCGAAAATCTGCGACAAAACATGAACCTAAGCGGGCGAAGCGTTGGCCTGCCAACGCAAGTCTGCCCAACGCAAGTCTGCCCAACGCAAGTCTGCCCAACGCAAGTCTGCCCAACGCAAGTCTGCTTAGCGCCGGAACACCACCGATTCCCGTGCGACCAGCTGCGGGACGAGCGGCACGAGGCGCGGGGCCGCCATCGCCGCGCGCAGCACGATGACGTCCTGGCTCGCGCCGGTGTCGAAGCTGGTCCCGGTGATCGCGGTCGACGCCGTCGGAACGTCGGGAAGCTTCATCGCCTCGATCGTGATGCCGCTGGCCTGGTTCAGGCAGCTCTGGGTGAAGGCGATTCTGGCGCAGATCTTCGCCTTGTAGCCCGGCTTGTCCCGGGCCAGGAGCTCCGCCTCCGGCTCCGAGGCCGACTGATACAGCGCGTCGCTGATCGTCTGCTGGAGGTAGCAGTAGATCACGAATTGCAGCAAGCCGAGCACGAGCATCAGCAGCGGAAAGGCGATCAGAGCGAACTCGACCGCCGTCGCGCCCGACCGGCATCTCAGCATCTTGGCTGCGGAGGTCATCGCAGGTTCTCGGAGGAAGGGGCGGCCACGTCAAGGGCATGAGTTCTGGCAGAAGCGCAGATAGTCGATCAACCCGCCGAAGCTGTCGTCGAGCCCGGCCGCACGCCAGGAGATCCGATAATCCTGCTGCTTGGTGACGCTGAATTTATAGCTTCTCTCGATCCAGGTCTTCGACCAGATGCAGACGTCGGTCATGTACTGCTTGACATAAGTCGGGTCGGTGGTGGCGGTCAGGGCCTGGTCGTCCGACTTGTAGCCGCTCGATTTCGGCTCGACCCAGAGCTCGATGCGCCGGGTCTGCCCGTCGAGGGCGACCGTGCTCGTGCCGGCCGCGTTCTTGGCCACGTCGCCGTCGCGCGTCAGGCCGTCGGTGTCCTTCGGGTTCGAGCAGATGATCGCATCGTTCGGGTACTGGTACGCCCCGACGTTCTTGCGCGCCGTATAGACGTAGCGGACCTCGTAGGTGCCGACCGCGAGGTTGAAGATCATGTTGATCGACGAGTTCGTCGTGTTGTTGCCCCGCGTGCAGGCATTCTGCTGGGCCGTGGTGCGGGTGCCGACCTGATTGCTGCAATCGCTGTCGAGCTCGGCGAAGGACTTGCCGTACTGGACGCCGTCGCCGGTCGTGATCGCCGAGAGCTGGTCGACCTCGACACCGGCATTCGTCGTTCCCCATGACTTCCCCTGGCAGATCGAGCTGGTGCAGTTCGCCTGCGACATCGTGCCGAACACCGCCCAGCCGCCGACCAGCTGCGAGGCGTAGCCCTCGAACGACTCGGACATCATCATCGTCGGCGGGCCGGACGAGGACGCTGCCTGGACGTTGCAGTCGCGCGTCACGGAGAAGTCGACGCTGTCCTTGTTGAGGAATTTCTTGAAGAACAGCCCGACGCTCCCGGTCGCCACGACGTGGATGTTGCCCGGACGGACGCTCAGCGGCGGCGTGGTGAGCACCGTGGAGGATACCGTCGGCGTCGCGGTGATCTGGGCGGTCGCGGTCAGGCCCCGCTCCGACCGGTTCTTGTCGGCGTAGGACTGGACCGTCGCGCCGTAGCCGCTCGGCATGCTCAGACCGGTCAGGCTCTCGACGTAGACCTCGGCCTGTCGGCAGCTCAGGTCGGTCGCCGAGATCAGCCTCTGCTTGTACTCGACCGCGCGCGAGATCTCGATGCTGCCACCGATGCCCACCATGAGGATCGGCAGCAGGATGCCGAACAGGACGGTGGTGATGCCCCCCCGGTCGCCCATGAATCCGTGGCGCCTCGTGGACTCGAAACGCATCCTTGTCTCCGCGGGTCGTTCGATCCAAACGCCGCGGGACTGTCTTCCTAAATTATTTAACAAGTATTAATTCGGTATTAGAGCTTGCGCTTGTACCGAGATTATTGATTCTCGGTTGTTTCAACGGACGTCGTCCTGTCGCGCCTTGCTCGGAACGGCGCAGCGCCCGGCCATGTCGTGGCCGGGCGCTGCTCCAGGTTATCGATCTTGCAGTAATTTTTTCGACGAGCCTGAAGCCGTCTCGTCGAAAAGTGCTCTAGAACGGGATGTCGTCGTCCAGGTCGTCATAGCGCTTCTGGTTGCCGCCGCCGGATGCGGGAGCGGGGCGCCGCTCGCCACCGCCGCCGGACGACGAGCGCCCGCCGGAGCTGCGGCCGCCGCCACTGCCACCACCGCCGCCGCCGCCGCCGTAGTCACCGCCGCGGCTGATCTGGCCGCCGCCCATGTCGTCGGCGCCCATCTCGCCCATGCCGCCCTCGGCCCCGCCGCCGCGGCCGTCGAGGATGGTCAGCTCGCCACGGAAGCGCTGCAGCACGATCTCGGTCGTGTACTTCTCGACGCCGGACTGGTCCTGCCACTTGCGGGTCTGGAGCTGGCCTTCGACGTAGACCTTGGATCCCTTGCGCAGGTACTGCTCGGCGACGCGGGCCAGGTTCTCGTTGTAGATCACGACCGAGTGCCACTCGGTCTTTTCCTTGCGCTCGCCGCTCGCCTTGTCCTTCCAGGACTCGGACGTGGCCAGGCGCAGGTTCACCACCGGATCGCCGGAGGCCAGCCGGCGGGTCTCGGGGTCGCGCCCGAGATTGCCCACCAGGATCACCTTGTTCACGCTGCCCGCCATTCCGCTCTCCTCTCGTTCCATCTCACTCGGGCGTTCGCTTCGGCGCAGGCCCGCCCGACGCCGCGGACCACCGCATCGGTCCTGCGAGTTGGGCCGAACCGGCCGGGCCCGGCAAGGGGAGGGGGCGCCTTGTG
This sequence comes from Methylobacterium sp. ap11, assembly GCF_900110515.1. NCBI lineage: Bacteria > Pseudomonadati > Pseudomonadota > Alphaproteobacteria > Hyphomicrobiales > Methylobacteriaceae > Methylobacterium > Methylobacterium sp. ap11. The sequence goes on from NZ_FOEB01000012.1 coordinate 79,971, forward strand.
CCCGAAACACACATCGCCGAGGCCCGAATGTGTTCTACATTTGTTCGTCGAGCGAGGCAAGCTCCGTCGGCGCGCCCCGACGGGCGGCCTGCACTACGAGAGCCCGGTCGGGACAATCATCCGTCCTGTCCGGCCGGTGCCGTGAAGTCGTCCACGCGCGCTTGCGGTGCGTCGCCCGCTCCAAGCCGTGCTGCCGCAAGGTTCCGCCTCGTCGCGAGCAGGCCGCGTCCCGGCTCCGATCCGCCGCCAGTGTGTCGGGCAAGTCTCGGCTGACGTAAATTTTAGCCGGGGCGGGATTGCCAGCGCGCTGAACTCGTGGCGGAGTGCCGAAACATGCCGCGAGGGCGTTGACGTCGCTACTCCCACGCTGCATGCCGCGCCACCGGTCCCAGGGCCGGCAGGACGACCGCCGGAGACGTCAGCGGGTGTCCGTCGATGAACGAGCGGGCCGGACCGTCGGTGGGTTCCGGCCGTCGAACGTATTCCGGTTGAATATGCGGCGAAGGCCGCACCGCGACGGCCGACCTGAAGGCGGCCGGCACCGTGGGGAGAGAACGAACATGCAGCACGCCACGCCGTCCGCGACGGCCCCGGGCTCGTCGCAGCCCTGGTACAAGGTCCTCTACATCCAGGTTCTGATCGCCATCGCGCTCGGCGTCCTGCTCGGCTACGTCGCCCCCGACACCGCCAAGGCGATGAAGTGGCTCGGCGACGCCTTCATCGCGCTCATCAAGATGATGATCGCGCCGATCATCTTCTGCACCATCGTGCACGGCATCGCGTCGATCGGCGACCTCAAGAAGGTCGGCCGCGTCGGCCTCAAGGCGCTGATCTACTTCGAGGTGGTGTCCTCGCTCGCCCTCGTCATCGGCGTGATCGTCGGCGAGATCGTGCAGCCGGGCGCCGGCTTCGGCGCCACGGCGGCGCAGCTCGACGCCAAGGCGGTGGCCGGCTACGTCAGCAAGGCGCAGGCCGATTCCACGGTCGCCCACATCATGGCGATCATCCCCAAGAGCTACTTCGACGCCTTCGCGGGCGGCGACCTCCTGCAGATCCTGCTGATCTCGGTGCTGACCGGCGTCGTCATCACGGGCCTGGGCGAGCGCGGCAAGCCGGCGATCCACGCCATCGAGGCGGCGGGCGAGATCTTCTTCCGCATCATCGGCATGATCGTGAAGCTCGCGCCGCTCGGCGCCTTCGGCGCCATGGCCTACACGATCGGTCAGTACGGCATCGGCAAGCTCGGCAACCTCGCCGGCCTCGTCGCCACCTTCTACCTGACGAGCCTCCTGTTCGTGCTGGTGGTGCTCGGGCTGATCGCGCGCTTCTCCGGCTTCTCGATCCTCAAGTTCCTGGCCTACATCAAGGACGAGCTCCTGATCGTGCTCGGCACCTCGTCGTCCGAGACGGTGCTGCCGCACATGATGCAGAAGATGAAGCGGCTCGGCGCCTCGGATTCGGTCGTCGGCCTCGTCATCCCGACCGGCTACTCGTTCAACCTCGACGGCACCAACATCTACATGACGCTGGCCACCCTGTTCCTGGCCCAGGCCGTGGGGGCGGATCTCAGCTTCGGGCAGTACGCCACCATCATCGCGGTCGCGATGCTGACCTCGAAGGGCGCCTCGGGCGTCACCGGCGCCGGCTTCATCACGCTCGCCGCCACGCTCGCGGCCATTCCCGGCAACCCGGTCCCGGTCGCCGCGATGGCGCTGATCCTCGGCATCGACAAGTTCATGTCGGAGTGCCGCGCGCTCACCAACCTCGTCGGCAACGGCGTCGCCTGCGTGGTGGTCAGCCGCTGGGAGGGCGAGCTCGATCCGGTCAAGCTGCGCGAGGTGATGGCCAATCCCCTCGCCATCGGCACCGAGATCGCCGACGAGAAGCCGGTCCCGGTCGCGCCGTAGGCGGGATGGCACAGCTGCGCATCGGCATCGATCTCGGCGGCACCAAGATCGCCGGGATCGCCCTCGACGGATCCGGCCGGGTCCTGGCCGAACGGCGCGTCGCGACCCCGCGGGGCGACTACGACGCCTCGCTCCGGGCCATCGCGGCGCTGGTCGGGGCGCTCGAGCACGCGGCCGGCGCGACCGGCACCGTGGGAGTCGGCATCCCCGGCGCGCTCGTGCCGGGGACCGGCCGCGTCAAGAACGCGAACTCGACCTGGCTCAACGGCCGGCCGCTCGGCGACGACCTCTCGTACGTCCTCGGACGGCCGGTGCGGCTCGAGAACGACGCCAACTGCCTGGCGGTGTCCGAGGCCGTCGACGGGGCGGGCGAAGGCCTCGCGGTCGTCTGGGCGGTGATCCTCGGCACCGGGGTCGGGTCCGGCATCGCGCTCGCCGGCCGTGCCCTCTCCGGGCGCCAGCGCATCGCCGGGGAGTGGGGCCACAACCCGCTGCCCTCTCCCGGCGACGACGAGCGCCCGGGCCCGGCCTGCTATTGCGGTCGCCACGGCTGCCTCGAGACCTGGCTCTCCGGGCCGGGGCTCGCCGCCGACCACGCCCGGCGCACCGACCGGGCGATGAGCGGCGAGGCGATCGTCGCGGCGATGCGGGCCGGCGACGCGGCGGCGGCTGCGACCTTCGGGCGCTGGCTCGACCGGCTCGGGCGCGGCCTCGCCGGCGTCGTCAACGTGCTCGACCCGGACGCGATCGTGCTCGGCGGCGGCCTCTCGACGATCCCCGAGATCTACGACGCGCTGCCGGAGCGCGTCGCCCCCCACATCTTCGGCGGCGGCTTCGCCACGCCGATCCGGCAGAGCCGCCACGGCGACGCCTCGGGCGTGCGCGGGGCGGCATGGCTGTGGAACGGGGAGGATGCGCCTGCCGCCTGAGGCGTGCTAACCGGTCTCGTCGACCGCCTTTCGCGCCTCGGGAGATCGCCTGTGCCGGCCAGACCCGTCGACCTCGATCCGGCCTCGATCCGCATCCTCGAGCACCTGCAGCAGGACAGCGAGGTCGGCATCGGCGACCTCGCCGAGGCGGTCGGCCTCTCGACCTCGCCGTGCTGGCGCCGGGTCGCCGACCTCAAGGCCCGGGGCATCATCCGGCGCTGCGTCGCGGTGGCCGACCCGCAGGCGCTCGGCCTGCACGTCAACGTCTTCGTCCACGTCTCGCTGGAGAAGCAGACCCAGGCCGCCCTCCAGGCCTTCTCCGACGCCATCCGCCACCGGCCGGAGGTGATGGAATGCTACCTGATGAGCGGCGAGGCCGACTACATGCTGCGGGTGGTGGTCGAGGACCTGGCCGAGTACCAGCGTCTCATCGTCGATCACCTCACGCGCATCCCCGGCGTCGCCAAGATCCGGTCGAGCTTCGCGCTCGATCAGGTGAAGTACACGACGGCGTTGCCGCTGGATCACCTGAAGGGCTGACGCGGCCGGGACGATCCCCGGACCTCCCCGTCCGTGCCCTCGTCCCGAGGCCGCAGATGGAGATGGACGATGCCGGGCACGCCCGGCGATAGCCCGGTGCCCCCTCTCCACGCCGGCACTGCGGGGGTAGCTTTCCGTCTCTGCGCAGGCTCGCGCTGTTTTCTCGCGCAAGTTCCCGCGCAAGTTCCCGCGCACGTCCTTGCACCTTGCCCTGGCCGGGGCGGACGGTCTACCCCATCTGTCCGGCGGGCCCTCCGGGCTCGCGACGTGAAGGCCGTTCTCCCGAGGTCATCGATGCTCACCGACACTCCCGCGGCCGGCCAGACCCCTGCGGGCGCCCTGATCAAGGACACCACCACCGCGACCTTCCGGCAGGACGTGATGCAGGAATCCCTGCAGCAGCCGGTGCTGGTGGATTTCTGGGCGCCGTGGTGCGGGCCGTGCAAGCAGCTCACGCCGATCATCGAGAAGGCCGTCAAGGATGCCGGCGGCAAGGTGAAGCTCGTCAAGATGAACATCGACGAGCATCCCCAGATCGCCGGCCAGCTCGGCATCCAGTCGATCCCGGCGGTGATCGCGTTCCAGCGCGGCCAGCCGGTCGACGGCTTCATGGGCGCCCTGCCTGAGGGCCAGATCAAGGCCTTCATCGAGCGCCTGGTCGGCCCCCTCGGCCCCACCGCGGTCGAGGACCTGATGGTGGAGGCGCAGGCCGCCGCCGAGGCCGGCGACACCGAGGCCGCCGCCGAGATCTACGCCGCCGTGCTCGGCCAGGAGCCGGGCCATGCCGGCGCCATCGCGGCGCTCGCCCGCCTGATCCTCGACCGCGACGACGTCGAGGGCGCGCGCCAGTTCCTCGATTCGGCGCCGCCCGAGGCCGCCAAGGACCCGGCCATCGCCGCGGTGCGGGCGGCGATCGAGCTCGCCGAGCAGGCGGCCTCCCTCGGCGACCTCGCCGGCTTCCAGCGCCGGATCGAGGCCGACCCGGCCGACTACCAGGCCCGGTTCGACCTGGCGCTGGGCCTCAACGCCAAGGGCCAGCAGCAGGAGGCGGTGGACCAGCTGATCGAGATCGTCCGCCGCGACCGCACCTGGAACGAGGACGGTGCCCGCAAGCAGCTCCTCCAGCTCTTCGAGGCTTGGGGCCCGATGGACCCGATGACCATCCGCGGCCGGCGCAAGCTCTCGACCCTGATGTTCTCCTGATCCGTCGGCGGGGCCCGCCGGCGCGGCATTTACGCCGGACAGGTATCCTCGCCGGAGGGCGGCGCCCTAGAACAAGGGGCGCGATCCCGGGCCCGCCGTCGCGGGCCCGGATCCCCTTCGTTTCGCGGGAGCGACGCCGATGAGCATGAACGTCGCCTACAAGGGACCGGCCGACTGCCCGGTCGTGATCCCGGTCTTTCCGCTCCCCGGCGCCCTGCTGCTGCCGCGGGGCCAGATGCCCCTCAATATCTTCGAGCCGCGCTACCTCGCGATGATCGACGACGCGCTGCGCACCGACCGGGTGATCGGCATGATCCAGCCGGATTCGGAATCCGGCGAGACGCCGCTCTCGCCGAAACTCTTCCGCGTCGGCTGCGCCGGCCGGGTGACCCAGTTCGCCGAGACCGGCGACGGCCGCTACCTGATCTCGCTCACCGGCATCGCCCGCTTCCGGGTCGAGGAGGAGCTCTCCACGACGACCGGCTACCGCCGCTGCAAGGTGACCTTCGCCCCCTTCGAGAGCGACTTCCACGCCCGGGCCGGCGAGGAGGCGGTGGACCGCGCCGGCGTGCTGAAGGCTCTGCGCGATTTCGTCGACGCCAACGACCTCAAGGTCGACTGGGCGGGGATCGAGGAGGCGCCGAACGAGGCGCTGGTCAACGCGCTCTGCATGATGAGCCCGTTCGGCGCGCGCGAGAAGCAGGCGATGCTGGAGGCCCCCGACCTCAAGACCCGGGCCGAGGTGCTGATCGCCGTCACCGAGATGGAGCTGGTGCGGGGAGCGGGCGGCGAGCCGACGCTGCAATAGGACGGGCTTTGGGTTAAGGCGTCCCGGCACACGCCCCGCCGGACCACCCGGACGCACCTTCGAGGACCCCCATGACCGATTCCCCCGCCGCCGAGGCCGCCCGCATCGACCCCAAGCTGCTCGAGCTCCTGGTCTGCCCCCTGACCAAGGAGCGGCTCGACTACGATGCCGCCCGCCAGGAGCTGATCAGCCGCTCGGCCAAGCTCGCCTATCCGATCCGCGACGGCATCCCGATCATGCTGCCTGAAGAGGCGCGCCAGCTGGCCGACTGACGGCCCGCCGCCACGCCCGGCCCGTGACGTTTCGGTAACGACCCCGGCCGATCGCGGGATCCGCCCGCGACCTTCCGGGCGGTTCGGCCGTTGGTCCCCCGCCGGGCCGGCACCGTGCCGGCCCCTCGGAGTGACGATCATGAAGCTCAGGCTCATCGCCGCCCTCGCGTTCTCGACCCTGGCTCTCGCCGGCGCCGCCGAGGCGCAGGGCATTCCCGGCGGCATGGAGCGGGGCGCCCGCGAGGGCAACCGCGTCGCCGGTCCGGTCGGCGGCATCGTCGGGGGCGCGGTGGGCGGCGCCGTCGGCGGCGTCAACGGCGTGCTGGGGATCGATCCCGGCCGGCGCGCCTACCGCACCAGCCTGCGCGGCCGCCACGACCGCTCCCATCGCCGGCACCGCCACTATCGCTGAGGCGGATCGCGGGGCGAACGGAGGTGTTCCGTCCGCCCCGCCCCGGACCGACGGAGATCGATCTTTCGGGATCGCGGCGATTCCTGGACGGTGCTTCTCCGGCGCCGCCGCGACACGCGGTACGGCCCCGTAATGGTTTGAAACTCCTTCGCGAATCGGCGAACGGCGCCGCTTGACCCGCGCCCGCCGCGGGTCCTAAGCACGTCGGCCAGAGACCGACGCCCGAGGACGCCATGACCGACCGCCTGCCCGGCTTCAACACCCTCGCGATCCATGCCGGCGCGGCGCCGGACGCCGCCACCGGCGCGCGGGCGACGCCGATCTACCAGACCACCTCGTTCGTGTTCGACGACGTGGACCACGCCGCCTCGCTGTTCGGGCTGCAGGCCTTCGGCAACATCTACACCCGCATCACCAACCCGACCAACGCGGTGCTGGAGGAGCGCATCGCCGCGCTCGAAGGCGGCACCGCCGCCGTGGCGGTGGCCTCGGGCCACGCCGCCGAGTTCCTGGTGATGCACGCCCTGATGCAGCCGGGCGACGAGTTCGTCGCCGCCAACAAGCTGTACGGCGGCTCGATCAACCAGTTCAACCACTCCTACAAGAACTTCGGCTGGAACGTCGTCTGGGCCGACACCGACGACCCGGCCTCGTTCGAGGCGGCGATCACGCCGCGCACCAAGGCGATCTTCATCGAGTCGATCGCCAACCCGGGCGGCGTCATCACCGACATCGCGGCGATTTCCGCCGTCGCCAAGCGCCACAACATCCCGCTCATCGTCGACAACACGATGGCGACGCCGTACCTGATCCGCCCCTTCGAGCACGGCGCCGACATCGTGGTCCACTCGGCCACCAAGTTCCTCGGCGGCCACGGCAACTCGATCGGCGGCCTGATCGTCGACGGCGGCTCGTTCACCTGGGCGGGCGACGCCCGCTACCCGATGCTGTCGCAGCCGCGGCCGGAATATGCCGGCATGGTCCTGTCCGAGACTTTCGGGAATTTCGGCTTCGCCATCGCCGTGCGGGTGCTCGGCCTGCGCGACCTCGGCCCGGCCCTGTCGCCGTTCAACGCGTTCCTGATCATCAACGGCATCGAGACCCTGCCGCTGCGCATGCAGCGCCACTCCGACAACGCCAAGACCGTGGCCGAGCACCTGAGCCGCCACCCCGCCGTGGCGTGGGTCAGCTATCCGGGCCTCGAGGCCGACCGCTACCACCAGCTGCACAAGCGCTACTGCCCGCACGGTGCCGGCGCGGTGTTCACCTTCGGCCTCAAGGGCGGCTACGAGGCGGGCGTGGCCCTGGTCTCGAACCTGAAGCTCTTCTCGCACCTCGCCAATATCGGCGATACCCGCTCGCTGGTGATCCACCCGGCCTCGACCACCCACCGCCAGCTCACCGACGAGCAGAAGACCCGGGCCGGCGCCGGGCCGGAGGTGGTGCGCCTCTCCGTCGGCATCGAGGATGCGGGCGACCTGATCGCCGACCTCGACCAGGCCCTCGCGTAGGACGCCCGCGCGCAGCGGCCCCGCGGGGCCGCTGCGGCGACGCATCGCCATTGCCGTCAGGCCCGGCCCCGTGATCTATTGGGGCACGTCCGGGTTCGGCGCGAATGGGCCGGGACGCGGGGCCGCCCGGGTGGGCCCGGAGTCCGGCGGGCCTGGAGGCTGGTGCGATGGTCGTCCACGACACCGACGCCTGTCCCCCGGCCGGCGACGGGCCCGCGCGGCAACGCGAGATCCGCGAGGAGATCCTCCGCCTGCGCGCCCTGCTGCGCGAGGCCCGGCGGCCGCGGCGGACCGCCCCGGCGGCCGAGCCGTCCGTCATCCCGCCACCGGTTCCCGCCCCCGACTGGGAGACCCGGCTCGCCACCGCCGAGGAGCTGAACGCGCAGCTGCGGGCGAGCGAGGCCTTCACCGCGCGGCTCCTCGCCGCCAGCCGCGACGACATCCAGGTGCTCGCCCTCGACGGCACGGTCCAGTGGCGCAGCGAGGGCGGCCGGGCGAACGCCGCCGAAGCGGAGGCTCGCACCCCGTGGGCGGAAGCCTGGCCCGAGCCCACCGACCGGCGGGCCGCGGACCTCGCATTGGCCGCCGCCCGGGCCGGTCGCACGGGACGCTTCCGTGCGCCCTCCGGCCCGCCCGAGTCCCCGCGCTGGTGGGACGTGGTGGTCTCGCCGATCCAGGGCGCGGACGGCGCGCCCGAGCGTCTGCTGACGGTGGCCCGCGACGTGACCGAGGCGCACCGGGCCGAGGAGCAGCAGGCGCTCCTGATGCAGGAGATGGCCCATCGGGTGAAGAACACCCTGGCCCTCGTCCAGGCGGTCGCCGCCCAGACGCTGCGCAGCGCCACCAGCCTCGAGGCCGCGACCGACGCCTTCAACGGCCGCCTGATGGCGCTGGCGGACGCCCACGACGTGCTGATCCGCGGCGCCTGGGCGGAGGCCGACCTCGCGGCCGTCGTGGCGGGCGCGATGGCGCCGCATATCGACGCGGTGCAGGACCGCTGCGCCGCCGTCGGGCCTCCCGTGGCGCTCGGGCCGCGGGCGGTCCTCACCCTGTCGCTGATGCTGCACGAACTCGCCACCAACGCGGCGAAGTACGGTGCCCTGTCGAGCCCGACCGGGCGCGTCGCGATCGCCTGGACGATCCTCGATGCCGCCCCGCCGCCCGCGGGCGACGGACGGGCCATGCTGCGCCTGCATTGGCGGGAGAGCGGCGGTCCCCCGGTCGTGCCGCCCACCCGCTGCGGCTTCGGCTCGCGGCTGATCGAGCGCAGCCTGGTGCACAGCTTCGGCGGGAGCGTCGCCCTGCGGTTTCCGCCCGAGGGCGCCGAGATGGAGCTGGAGGCGCCGCTCGCCGCGCTCCAGGACGGCGCGGCCTGAGGCCCATCGGCGCCGCCGATCCGTCTCCCGGCCGTGCTTGACCCGGGGAATGCGGACCCATAGGCACCATCCCTTCGGCCGCAACCATCCGCCCCCGCCCGCATTGCCCGCGATGACATCTGATCCGGACCGACCGCCCCAGGAGCTTCTCCATGGAGAAACCCGTCAGGGCGAAGACCTGCGCCGGGAGGAGGCCGACGCCCCGCCGGTGGTGCTCCTCGTCGAGGATGACGGCCTTCTGCTGATGGAGGCCGCCGACACCCTGGCGGAAGCCGGCTTCACCGTGCTGGAGGCGCCCCACGCCGACCAGGCGCTCGCGGTGCTGGAGAGCCGCGCCGACGTCGAGGTGCTGATGACCGACGTCGACATGCCCCTCGGCTCGATGAACGGCTTCGCCCTCGCCCGCCTGGTCTCGCGGCGCTGGCCGCGGATCCCGGTGCTGGTGGTCTCCGGCATGGGCAGCCCCGGCCCCCACGACATGCCCCCCGGCGCCCGCTTCATCCCCAAGCCCTACGCGCCCTCGGCCCTGGTGCGGACGTTGCACGCCACCGTGCGCCGCGCCGCCTGAGCCGCCCCTTCCACGGACGACCCCGATGACCGACCCGACCAAGCCGCGCCCCACCGAGCTGCATTTCGCGACCCGGGCGGTCCATGCCGGCACCGCCCCCGACCCGGCCACCGGCGCCCGGGCGCAGCCGATCTACTTCACCAACGGCTTCGTGTTCGAATCGAACGAGCAGGCCGCCGACATCTTCGCCATGCGGGCGACCGGGTTCTCCTATTCCCGCGGCTCGAACCCGACCGTGGCGGCCCTGGAGCGCCGGGTCGCCTCGCTGGAGAGCGCCAAGGCGGCGGTCGCCGTGGCCTCGGGCCAGTCGGCGATGCTGCTCGTGCTGATGACGCTGATGCGCTCGGGCGACGCCTACGTCGCCTCCTCGCGGCTGTTCGGCGGCTCGCTCGGCCTGATGCGGCGGCTCGAGGGCCGCTACGACCTCGTGCCGCAATTCACCCGGGGGCTGACGCCGGAGGATTTCGAGGCGGCGATCACGGACAAGACCCGGGCGGTCGTCTGCGAGTCGATCGTGAACCCCTGCGGCACGGTGATCGACCTCGAAGGCGTCGCCGCGGTGGCGCACAAGCACGGCCTGCCGCTCATCGTCGACAACACGCTGGCCTCCCCGGCCCTGATCCGGCCGATCGAGCACGGCGCCAACATCGTGGTCCACTCGACCTCGAAGTTCCTGTCGGGCTCCGGCACGGTGATCGGCGGCATCGTCTGCGACGGCGGCCGCTTCGACTGGAAGGGCACCGGCCGCTACAACCTGATCAACGAGCCCTGGCCGGACTATGACGGGCTCGTCGTCTCCGAGCGCTTCCCCGAGACCGCCTTTGCGGTCGCCTGCCGCCTGTTCGGCCTGCGCGATCTCGGCCCGGGCCTGTCGCCGATGAACGCCTTCCTGACGCTCACCGGCACCGAGACCCTGCCGCTGCGCATGGAGCGCCACTGCGCCAACTCGCGCGCCGTCGCGGCCTTCCTGAAGGACCATCCGAAGGTCGCCTGGGTCAGCTACCCGTCCCTGCCGGGCCAGCCCGGCGAGGCGATGGCGAACCGCTATTCGCCGATGGGCGCCGGCTCGATCTTCACCGTGGGCTTCAAGGGCGGCGAGGCGGCCGCGCAGAAGTTCATCACCGGGCTCAACCTGATCTCGCACCTCGTCAATATTGGCGAGATCAAGTCCCTGGCGATCCACCCGGCGACCACGACCCACCGCCAGCTCCCCGCCGCCGACAAGGAGGCCGCCCGGGTCGGCCCCGACACGGTGCGGCTGTCGATCGGGCTCGAATCGGTCGAGGATCTGATCGCCGACGTGGCGCAGTCGCTGGACGCGCTCGCCTGAGCCCGGGCGCCTGTGCCGAGATCAGTGAATTTTCGATCGACCAGGAGTTTGCTTGAGTGACGGGGCCGATGTCTCGAAAGGGGCTTTTCCCCACTTCGCGACCTTATCCTGAGGTGTCGGTCGATTGAAAATCGACTGACCTCGAAGGAGGCCCCCAGCCAGCGGAGAGATTGCTGGAACCTTCCTTCGAAGTCGGTCCATCATCGATGGACTGACACCCCAGGATGAGGTCGGGAACTGGCTGCCGTGACCTGGTCCGGATTCGGGCCGAGCCTCCCGAGACCGTCCCATCCCGCCGTGCAGCGCGGACGGGACGGTCCCCGGATTCTGCTCAGGGCGTCGGCTGGGTCCGGCGCGGGCGCACGGTCCAGCGCTCGAAGGCCGGGGCGCCGTCGTCGCGGGCGGCGTCTCCGCCCGGGACCGCGGCGCCGAGGGCCTGCGACAGGCTCTCGATCACGTCGTCGATGCGGGTGTCCTGCGGCGGCTCCGGCGGGGGTGGGGGCGGCGCGGGCTCGTGGGCGGGCTCGGCTTCGGCCTGGGGCGGCGGGGGCGCCGGCTCATGGGCCGGTTCCGGCACCGGCTCGTGGACCGGCTCGGGCTCCGGCGGCGGGGGCGGGGGCGGCTCGGGCGCCGGGGGCGTCGCGATGCGGCGCAGCGCGCTCGCCATGCCGGCCTCCTCGCCGCCGCTTCGCGGCGCGGCGTAGCGGCCGAAGCCGTAGCGCGGTTCGATCAGGTCGAGCACCGCGTCGAGGGCGGCGTTGGACAGGCCGATCTCACCGGGCTGCGGCACGCCCTGGAGCGCGATGCTGCGGCCCTCGTAGCCCGGGTCGGCGGTGACCTCGGGGCCGAACCACGGCGGCGCCGGGAAGCCGTTGGCCTCGTCGGGGTTGTCGAACGTCACCGTCACCACGTCGATGGTGCCGGGGGCGACGTAGCGGTCGATCAGGGCGTCGCGGCCGTTGCCGAGCGCCACCTGGGTGCGGTCGTAGGCGGCGCGGCCGGCGCAGACGTCGAGGAGCGCGTCGCCGTGGGCGCGGGGCACCTCGGTGCGCTCCTCGGTGGCGGCGCCGCCGTCGGAGGTGACGAGGACGAGGTGGCACTGGCCGCCGTCGACGCGCACGAACGAGGTGCGGCCCGACTGGGACGGGAAGTAGCCTTCGGTGATGCGGGAGGAGCCGCGCTCCTTGCGGATCAGGCGGACCAGCGCCGGCGCGACCTGGAAACGTCGTACGAGGGTCATACGCTCAACTCCACGGGGGTCGCGGCCTCAACGACCGCGATCGGCGTCAACTCTCGCGTATCGGCTCAACGGGACAACGGAATCAAGGCCGGGACGGTGATGTCGCGGATTTATTGACCGTTTTCGCGTCACGGAGCGCCCATGCGGGGCATCATTCCAGGCTCGCGGCGATCAGGGCCTCGGCGGCGACGGCGAGCGAGCGGTTCGGCCCCTCGGCCCCGAAGATCTGGCCGCAGGCGAAGGCGCCCTCGATCAGGAGCAGCAGGGCGTCGGCGAGGGGCTCCGGCGTCCGGGCGCCGATCGTGCGGGCGACCTCGGCGAGGCGGGCGTGCAGGGCGCGCTTGCTGGCGAGCACCGCGGCGCGGGCCGGATGGTCGGCCTCCGGGTACTCGACGAGGGCGTTGGTGAGGCCGCAGCCGCGAAAGCCCGGCCGGGCGCTGCGCCCGGCGATGCCGGACAGGAACGCCACCAGGCCCGCCCGCGGGTCGCCCGGATGGGCCGCCAGCGCCTCGTCGAGGCGCCGGCGCAGGCCGGCGTCGTAATCCTCCAGGCAGGCGACCACCAGGGCGTCCTTCGAGGCGAAGCCGCGGTAGAGGCTCGGCTTCGTCACCCCGGCCCGGGCCACGATCTCGTCGACCCCGACGCCGCGGATGCCGCGGCTGTAGAAGAGTTCGCGGGCGGCCGCCCGGATCCGGTCGCCGGCCCGGGCCGGCCCGCTCCCGTCGCGCCCGTCCCCCGAGGTCCCGTCCGCCATCCCCGTCACTCCCATCCTGCGCCCGATGCCCTTGACGATGTTACTGACCGGTACGTACCATGTTAGCACGATTCGGGGAGGGGTGTCCCAGCATGAGTTCGACCGTGTCGCCGCGAGGCATCGCCCCGCCGAGGCCCCGGCCCTTCGGCCGCAACTACGCCTTCGTGGTGGTGGGGGTGATCTTCCTCTGCCTGCTCGCGGCCGCGGGCCTGCGGGCCTCGCCCGGCGTGCTGATCCTGCCGCTCGAGCAGGCCTTCGGCTGGAGCCGCTCCACCACCTCGTTCTCGGCCGGCCTCGGCATCTTCCTGTACGGCCTCGTCGGGCCGTTCGCGGCGGCCCTGATGCAGAGCTTCGGCATCCGCCGCACGCTGCTCTGCGCGCTCGCCCTGATGTCGGCCTCGACGGCGCTGAGCGCGCTGATGACCGAGCCCTGGCACCTCGTCGCCACCTGGGGCGTGCTGTCGGGCCTCGGCAGCGGCTGCGTCGCCATCGTGCTCGGCGCGACCGTGGTGAACCGCTGGTTTGCCGTGCGCCGCGGCCTGTTCATGGGGCTTCTGACCGCCAGCACCGCCACCGGCACGCTGATCTTCCTGCCGGGCCTCGCGGCGATCGCGCAGGCCGGGGGCTGGCGCCCGGTGGTGCTCACGGTGGCCTGCGCCGTCGCGGCCCTGATCCCGCTCGTCGCCTGGCTTCTGCCGGAGCGACCCTCCGATATCGGCCTCACCCCCTACGGCGCCGCCCCCGGCACCGTCGCCGAGCCGCCGCGCCGCGCCAATCCGTTCCGGGCCGCGATCGACGGGCTGGTGCGGGCGAGCGCCAAGGGCGATTTCTGGCTCCTGTTCGGCACCTTCTTCATCTGCGGGCTCACCACCAACGGGCTGGTCGGCACCCACCTGATCTCGTTCTGCGCCGACCAGGGCATTCCCGAGGTGCGGGCCGCCGGGCTCCTGGCGATGATGGGCATCTTCGACCTCATCGGCACCACCGGCTCGGGCTGGCTCACCGACCGCTACGACCCGCGGAAGCTCCTGTTCGTCTATTACGGCCTGCGCGGGCTGTCGCTGATGGCGCTGCCCTTCACCGACTTCTCGTTCTACAGCCTGTCGATCTTCGCGGTGTTCTACGGCCTCGACTGGATCGCCACGGTGCCGCCGACGGTGCGGCTCGCCAACGAGACCTTCGGCGAGCGCGACGCTCCGATCGTGTTCGGCTGGATCGCCGCCGGCCACCAGCTCGGCGCGGCGACCGCGGCCTTCGGCGCCGGCCTGGTGCGGGCCTCGGAGGGCCGCTACCTCGAGGCGTTCCTGGCCGCCGGCCTCACGGCTCTCATGGCCGCGCTGATGTCGCTGATGATCGGCCGGATGCGCCGGGCGGCGCCGGTGGCGGCGGCCTGACGGGGGCGGCCCGCCCGTCACGGATGCAGCGCCGCCCCCTTCGTCGCCTTGTCGACGTCCTTCTTCGGGCCGTGGAGGGCGAGGCCGACGAGGTCGGGCGCGTCGGCGGGCTCGGCGCGGAAGACCTCGCGGTTGGCGGCGTCGTGCCCGGTCTCGAACATCGCCCGGACATAGGCGCTGCGGGTGAGGTCGCGCTGGATCGCCTGCTGCCAGGCCCGCTGCAGCACCTCGGCGGAGGCGGAAAAGATCAGGATCGGCTGGCCGAGGAGCCGGGCATGGGTGCGCCCGGCGGCGTCGCGGTAGGGCTCGCCCATCGCCTGCGGCACGGCACCGGCGATGCCGGTCGCCAGGAAGGCGGTGACGTTCAGCTTCTGCCACACGGCGAGGTCGTCGCGGACCAGGATGGCCACCTTGGTGTCGAACATCGAAACGCTCCCTGCGGGGGTGATCGACCGCAGGGCTAGTCGAGCGCGGCTCCACCGTCTGGAACGTCCGTGCGCCCGCGCCGGTAGGCGGCGGGGGTGAGGCCGTAGGCGCGGCGAAACCAGCGGCCGAGATGGCTCTGGTCGGAAAAGCCCGCCATCAGCGCGGCTTCCGCCGGCGGCACCCGCTCGCGCAGCAGGGCGCGGGCCCGGACGAGGCGCAGCTCGACCAGGCAGGCATGGGGCGAGGTGCCGAAGCGCCGCCGGAACGCCCGGGCGAGCTGGAACCGGTCGGCGGCGCCGACCGCCCGGGCGAGCGCGTCGAGGCCGAACGGCGTGGCGGCGTGGGCGTGCAGGTAGTCGAGCGCCCGCTCGGCCAGGGCGGGATCGCCGTCGGGGACCGGGCGGGGTGCCGCGGCGCCGAGATGGCCGCGCAACCCCTCCGCGAGGTCGTCGAGCGCCGCGTCGGTCGCGAGCGGCGAGGCGGCACCGAACACGGCGCGGCAGGCCCGGTCGATCGCCGCGCCGAGATGCCGGTCGTCGGCCAGCGTGGCGCGAAAGCCGAGAGGCCCGTCGTGGCCGCCCATCCGGTCGCGCAGCCAGTCCTGCGGCAGGTAGAGCATGCTGTAGCGAAAGCCCGCCGCGCGCAGGGCCTGCCCGTCGTGACGCTCGCCGGGCTCGATCAGGATCACCCGCCCCGCCGTGCTCTGGCGCCGGGCCCCGCGGCAGAAGAAATCCTGGACGCCGTCATGGGTGACGCCGACCAGCCACTCGTCGTGGTGGTGCATGTCGTAGGCGTGGCCGTGGAAGCGCGCCGTCACCGCCTCGACGCCGCTCGCCGCGTCGCGCCGCAGGTGGACGACGTCGCGGGACGGTGCGGGCTTCTCACCCACGGCGTCGCCCGCGATGCTCATGCCGCCACCCGCACGGCCCGGCCGACGGCGAGCGCCAGCACCAGCCCGACGCCCAGCATCGGCACCGCCAGCGCCTCGAGCCCGTGAGCACGATAGGCCAGTCCTCCCGCCACCGCGCCCGCGACCAGCGCCAGCCAGGTGCAGGCATCCGGCAGCCAGCCGAGGGCGGGGCCGATCCGGGTCGCGGCCTGGGCCAGGGTGTGGCTGAGGCTGAACAGCGTGCCGGTGACGAAGGTGACGCCGGGGCGGAAGCCGGCGCTCCGGCGCAACGCCGCGTTCTGTGCCCCCATGGCGGCGGCGAGGAGCGGCGCCACGGGACCCTGCGCGGGGCCGAAGGCGAGGGACAGGGCGGCGGCCAGGAGTGCCGCCTCGACCGCCAGCACGGCGGCCGGCCCCCAGCGGCCGGGGGTGCGCAGCGACACCACGCTGCCGCAGAAGCCGCCGCCGAGGAACGACGCGAACAGGAGGCCGATCTCCCAGGCGACCGGGTGGCCGGCTTGCGCCAGCGAGACCGCGAACTGGGTCGAGTTGCCGCTCATGAACGAGGTGTAGAGCCCGTCGAGCCGCAGGAAGCCGACGGCGTCGACGTAGCCGGCGGCGGCGGTGAGCAGCAGGCCGCCGGCGATGTCGAGGGGAGGGGTTTCGCGCATGGGAGGAGGGCGTCAGGTTGCGGGCGCCCCACTCTCCTCCGACAGCGCGCGCCGCACCAGCATCAGGTCGGGGTCGGAGGGGTCGGTCCTCACCGTAAAGCCGAGCTTGCGGCACATCGCCAGCATGGTGGTGTTCTCGCGCAGCACCTGGCCCTCGACGTGGCGCAAGCCCTCGGCCCGGGCCCAGTCGAGCATCAGCCCCATCAGCGACCAGCCGAGGCCGAGGCCCTTGAGATCGGAGCGGACCAGGATCGCGTACTCGCCGGTCTCGTGGTTGGCGTCGGCGTGGAGGCGCACCGCCCCCATCATCGTGCCGGTGGCCTCCTCGGTCGCCACGAAGGCGATGGCGCGGGCGTAGTCGAGCTGGGTCAGGCGGGCCAGGAAGGCGTGGCTGAAGTCGCGCACCGGCGCGAAGAAGCGCAGGCGCAGGTCCTCGGCGCTGACCTGCTTGAAGAAGACTTCGAACAGCCCCTCGTCCTCGGCCCGCACCGGGCGGACCAGGATCGCCTGCCCGTCGAGCACGATGCGGCGCTCCCAGGCGCGGGGATAGGGCCGCACGGCGAAGCGCGCGTGGCTCGGGCCGGTGCCGGCATCGCGCCGGCGCTCCGCCGGCAGGGGCGCCACCGCCGCGCGGGCATCGAGGGCGATGACGCCGTCCCGGTCGGCCAGCAGCGGGTTGATGTCGAGCTCGCGCAGCTCCGGCAGGTCGGCGGCGAGCTGGCCGAGCTTGACCAGCACCAGGGCGACCGCCGCCTCGTCGGCCGCCGCCACGTCGCGATAGGCCTTGAGCCGGCGCGCCACCCGGGTCCGCCCGATCAGGTCGGCGGCGAGCCGCCGGTCGAGGGGCGGGAGCGCCAGCGCCCGGTCGTCGATCACCTCGACGGCGGTGCCGCCGCGGCCGAACACCACGACGGGGCCGAAGACCGGATCGTCGACGAGGCCGGCGATCAGCTCGCGCGCCTGGGTTCGGCGCAGCATCGCCTGGACGACGAAGCCGGTGATCCGGGCCTCGGGCCGCTCCTGCGCCACCCGGGCCAGCATCTCGGCGGCGGCCTCGCGCACCGCCGCCTCGCTGGTCAGCCCCAGGCGCACGCCGCCGACGTCGGACTTGTGCACCACGTCCGGCGAGGCGAGCTTGAGCGCCACCGTGCCGCCCGCCGCGATGATCGGCCAGGCGGCCTCCGCGGCGGCGTCGGCGGCGGCGGCGAGCGTCACCGGCTGGGCCGGGATGCCGTAGGCCGCGAGCAGGTCCGCCATCTCGCGGGGATCGAGCCAGGTGCGGCCCTCCGCCAGCACCCGGTCGACGATCGCCCGGGCGGCGCCGGCATCCGGCACGAGGTCGTCAGGCAGCACCGCCGGGGTGGTGGTGAGGTCGTCCTGCGCCTCGCGGTAGCGCACGAGGTGGGTGAAGCCCTCGACCGCGTCGGCATCGGTGGCGAAGCGCGGGATGCCGGCCTGGCTCAGGATCTCGCCGGCGGCCTCGTCGCCCACCGTGACGGCGAAGACCGGGCGGGCCCGGAACGCGCCCTTGCGCCCGCGCTTCACCGCCTCGACGATGTCGCTCGCGACCGCGCTGCCGCCCGAGAGCGCGGTCGGCACGTTGATGACCAGCACCGCATCGTTGTCGCGATCGGCCATCAGGGCCTCCAGCGCCGCGGCGTAGCGCGGCCCGTCGGCGTCGGCGCCGATATCGACCGGGTTGCGCCAATCCTGCGGGCCGGTGCCCGACACCGCGGCGGCGAGCCGCGCCCTCGTCTCCTCCGAGAGGCCGGCGAGGGAGCCGCCGAGATCGATCAGCCGGTCGACCGCGATGGCGCCGACGCCGCGGCCGTTGGCCAGGATGGCGAGGCGCCGGCCCGGGAAGGGCCGCTGGCGACCCAGCGTCTCGACCGCCGAGAACATCTCGTCGAGGTCCTGGACCCGCAGCAGGCCCGCCCGCCGGAAGGCGGCGTCGTAGACCGCGTCGGTGCGCGCCAGGATGCCGGTATGGGTGATCCCGGTGTGGGTGAGGACCGGAGGAGCGGCGCGGCCGTCGGCGATCCGGGCGGCGTCGTGGCGGCCGGAGCGGATCACCACCACGGGCTTCGCCCGGGCGGCGGCCCTGGCCGCCGACATGAATTTCGGCGCGTCGGTCACGGTGGCGATCGACAGGAGGATCGCCCGGGTGCGGATGTCGGCGGCGAAGTGGTCGAGGCAGTCGGCGATGTCGACGTCGAGGGCGTTGCCGAGGGAGACGATGCCCGAGAACCCGGTGCCGCGCCCCTGGGCCCAGGCGACGATGCCGGCCGCCACGGTGCGCGACTGCGAGATCAGCGCCAGGTCGCCGGGGAGCGGCGCCCGGGCGAGCAGGCTGGCGTTGAGCGCGCTGCCCGGCACGGCGAGCCCCATGCTGTCGGGCCCGACGAGGCGCAGGGAATGCCGCCTTGCCGCCGCCCGCGCGGCCTCCGCCAGCGAATCCGGCCCGCTGCCGAGGCCGGTAGTGATGACGACCGCCGCCCCGCAGCCCTTGCGGCCGGCGGCCGCCACCACCTCCGGCACGGTCTCGGGCGGGGTCACGATCACCACGAGGTCGGCGGGCTCGGGCAGGTCGGCGAGGTCGGCGAAGGCCTGGACGCCGTCGACGCTGTCGTGGCGCGGGTTCACCGGCCAGATCGGACCGGCAAAGCCCGCCTCGCGCAGGTTGCGCAGGATCGCGGCGCCGAACGCGTTCGGCCGCGCGCTCGCGCCCACCAGCGCCACGGAGCGCGGGCTGAGGAGCCTGTCGAAGCGGTAGGTGCTCATGCGGGTCCAGCAATCCGGGTCGGCGGGGGCGGGCGGCCACGTCGGAGGGGTCGCCCCGGCAGGTAGGGCGGGGCGGGCCGCAGGTCACGGGAGACGGCACGAGCGACCCGCGCCGCGCAATGAGCAGGAAGGCAGGCGGGCCGGCGCAGATGCATCATGGTGCATTGCAATATGTTTCTATTGCGTCGCACAATAGTGAATGCTTTATTGACGTCTCCCGGCAGATCCCGGCTTTCCGGATGCGCATCTCGCGCCGGACAGAACTCCTGGACCACCGATGCGTCTCATCGCCCTCTCCGCCCTCGGTCTCGTTCTCGCCACCGCGGCGGGTGCCTCCGAGCTGACCCCGCGCCAGTCGCACAGCCTCGATCTCGGTCCGGTGCGCGGCTCGGCCTACTACACCGTCGAGAAGGACGGCCTGCGCGTCGTCGCCACCCTGGCGCCGACCGACGCGACCGCCGCCACCCCGCTGCGCGTCATCACCACGCTCGCCTCCGACCAGGTCGTCAGCTTCTCGGTGCCCGGCACCCAGGACGGCGCGGCCGCCTCGGTCGCCTTCGCGCGCCGCGGCAACCGGGTCGAGGTCGCCTCGACCGGCTACTGAACCGATCCGCACCCGCGGGCCGGAAGAGATCCGCGGGTGCGCGGCGGTTTCCCTGCCGCTGCGGCGCCGTGCGCCGCTTGTCTTGTCGGCCGATCTTTGCCACCTGTCCGCCGTCTGAAAACGACCTCGCGCACGGGCCCCAAGGATCACGCCATGCCGACCCTCTCCCCCTTCTGGCGCAACGGCGCGCTCGCCCTCGGGCTCCTCCTGCCGGGTGCCGCGCTCGCCCAGGCGCCGGCCCCCGCCGCCGCTCCCGCCGCCGCCCCGGCCCAGTCCCCCGACACCGTCGTGGCCAAGGTGAACGGCGCGACCATCACCGCCGGCGACCTCGCGGTGGCGGCCGACGACCCGGCCCTGTCGCTGCCCGGCGTCGACGAGGCGCAGAAGCGCAACCTGCTCGTCGACTACATGGTCGACCTGAAGATCGGCGCCCAGGCCGCCGAGAAGGACAAGGTGGCCGAGAGCCCCGACTTCACCCGCAAGCTCGCCTATTTCCGCGACAAGCTCCTCCTCGACGAGTACCTCGAGCGCGAGGCCAAGAAGGCCGTCACGCCCCAGGCCGCCAAGGCGCTCTACGACGAGACCGTCAAGGCGATGAAGCCCGAGGAGGAGGTCCACGCCCGCCACATCCTCGTCGACAACGAGGCCGAGGCCAAGAAGATCGCCGCGCGCCTGAAGGCCGGCGAGGACTTCGCCAAGGTGGCGGCCGAGACCTCGAAGGATCCCGGCTCCAAGGCCGAGGGCGGCGACCTCGGCTGGTTCACCAAGGAGCGGATGGTCGCGCCCTTCGCCGACGCGGCCTTCAAGCTCGAGGCCGGCAAGATCTCCGACCCGATCAAGACCCAGTTCGGCTGGCACGTCATCAAGGTCGAGGAGAAGCGCAGCAAGCCGGTGCCGAGCTTCGACGAGATGAAGGAGCAGGTCGAGGCCTACCTCACCCGCAAGACCCAGCAGGACATCATCACCAAGCTGCGCGAGGGGGCCAAGATCGAGCGCGTCGGGGCCACCCCCGCGGCTCCGGCGCCCGCGCCGAAGGCGGACGAGAAGAAGTAAGACGCGACTTCGTGTGATGGAAAGCCCCCGGACGCACGGCGTCCGGGGGCTTTTTGCTGAGAAACCCTGCCGATCCCCAGCACGCGACGGAAATCTTACCCCATGCGTCATTCGGTCGAGCAGATTTCTATTGGTTCGGTCGATGGTACACGACAGGATCGTTCACATGTGACGTCGGCCTGTCCGATCTCGAACCTCATCCTGAGGTGTTAGTCGATCTTTGATCGACTGACCTCGAAGGAGGGCTCCAGAAATCTCGGAGACTTCTGGAGCCCTCCTTCGAGGCTCCCTGCGGTCGCACCTCAGGATGAGGTCGCGGTTGGGAAAGCCACGTACCGTCAGGCTTCACGCCATTGTCGTACACTGTCCCTGCGATCCGGCCAGGAGGGGCGGGGTGCCCGCCCCTCCGAAAAACCTACCGCAGCACCTGCGACAGGTTCGGCCCCCGCAACGCCGCCAAGGCCGCCATCCGTACCGGGGCGTTCGGCGCCCCGTACAGGTCGTAACCGCCCTTGCGCTGCACGATCTCGAAGTAGAACCGCTCCTCGAACGGCGTCGTGTAGAATTGCAGGAACTCGCCCTCGCCGACCCGGTCGTAGAGGATGCTCAGGCTCTGCATGCGGGCGATGAGCGCGTCGTCGAGCCCGAAGCGGGCGGCCACGTCGTCGTAGTAGTTGGCCGGGATCGGCAGCAGCGTCGCGCCGGCGGCCTTGAGGCGCTCGGCCGCCGCGAAGATGTCGTCGGTGGCGAGCGCGATGTGGTGGACGCCGGCGCCCGCGAAGCTCGACACCAGGCGGGCGGTCGCGGTGTTGCGGCTCTCCGAGATGTTGAGGGGCAGCCGCATGGTGCGCTCGGCGTTCGACATCGCCTTGCTGCGCACCAGGCCGTAGGGATCGGGCAGCACCACCACGTCCTCCGGCTCGAGGCCGAGCACCGCGCGGTAGAACAGCACCCAGGAATCGAGCTGGCCCTCGGGCAGGGCCTGCGCGACGTGGTCGACCCGGGTGAGCAGGCCCGTCGGTTCGGCACCGTCCTCCATCACGAAGTCGTGCTCGAAGTCGCTCCCGGTCTGCGGGTCGGTGAGGATGATCAGGCTGCCGTCGGGCGCCCGGATCGACGGGAAGGAATTCTCGTCCGGCCCGATGCGGCCGCCGAAGCGGGCCGCGCCGTAGGATTCGGCCCGGCCGAGCGCCGCGAGCGCGTCGTCGGTGGTGATGGCCTGGGCGCAGACCGAGGGGCCGTGCATCAGGAAGTAGGACGAGGCGAAGGAATCCGGCTCGCGGTTGAGGACGATGCGGATCTCGCCCTGGCCGTAGAGCGTCACCGCCTTGCTGCGGTGGCGGCCGAGCCGCGTGAAGCCGAGCTGGCCGAGGAGACGCGCCAGCGCGCCCTCGCAGCGCTCGTCCACCGCCACCTCGATGAAGCGGTGCCCGGCGATGGCCGGCGGCAGCGGCGGGTCGAACAGCTCGACCCGGCGGCGGGGCCGCTTGGGCGGGGAGGGCGCGAGCGCGGCGGCCTCGTCGGTGCGCCGCACCCGCTCCTCGAGAAACAGCAGCGAGCGGTGGCCGTCGGCCGCGGTCTGGCGCGGGGGCGCGGCCCGCATGTCGTCGTTGAAGATCTCGAGCGAGATCGTTCCGGTATAGCCGCAGGCGAGCACCGCCTGGAGGAAGCCCGGCACGTCGAGGTCGCCCTGGCCCGGCAGGCAGCGGAAGTGGCGGCTGAGCGTCAGCGGGTTCATGCCGATGCGCGGAGCATCCGCCAGCTGGACGAAGAACACCCGCTGGCCCGGGAGGTTCGCGATGCCCGACCAGTCGTCCGGGAGAGCGAGCGTGTGGAAGCTGTCGAGGATCAGGCCGAGATGCGGGTGGTTCGCCCGCTCGACGATGCCCCAGGCCCGGTCGAAGGTGCGCACCTTGGTGCCCCAGGACAGGGCCTCGAAGCCGATCTTGAGGCCGCGCTTCGCCGCCCGCTCGGCGAGCTGGTAGAGCTGGTCGGCCATCCGGGAATCGTCGTCCGAGACCTCGTTCCCCACGTTGGAGCAGACCAGGATCAGCGGCGCGCCGAGCTCTTCCATCAGGTCGAACTTGCGCTCGGCCCGGTCGAGGTTGCGCTTCAGCTGCTCGTCCGACACGCCCTCGAAATCGCGGAAGGGCTGGAACAGGTCGATCGACAGGCCGAGGTCGGAGGCGTAGCGGCGCACGTCGCGGGCGGGGCCGGTGTGGAAGAGAAGGTCGTTCTCGAAGATCTCGACCCCGTCGAAGCGCGCCGCCGCGATCGCCTCCAGCTTCTCGATCAGCGTGCCGCTTACCGACACCGTGGCGATCGCCTTCCGCATTGCGTTCTCCCGTCTGCTTGTGCGCCGGTCCTCCATCGCAAACGGGGCCGGCTCCGTCGAGCCCGGAGCGGGGAGGGGGCAGCCCGCCGCCATCCGCGCTTGACATGAACGTACTGGTTAGTACATTTGAGCTCAAGCGCGTCGCAATCGCGTCATCCGAGGAACGTTCGAGAGAGGAGCCCGCATCATGGGCGCAGCCCCCAGATCCGTCCTGGCCGGCCTGATCGGCAACGGCATCCAGGCGTCCCGCACGCCTCCGATGCACGAGCACGAGGGCGACGCGCAGGGCCTGCGCCTCCTCTACCAGAAGATCGACCTGGAGAAGTTGGGGCTGGGTGCCGACGCGCTGCCCGAGCTCCTGACCGCCGCCGAGCGGATGGGATTCTCCGGCCTCAACATCACCCATCCCTGCAAGCAGGCGGTGCTCGCCCATCTCGACGAGCTGTCGCCCGACGCGGCGGCCCTGGGCGCCGTCAACACGGTGGTCCTGCGCGACGGCAAGCGGGTCGGCCACAACACCGACTGGTGGGGCTTCGCCGAGGCGTTCCGGCGCGGCCTGCCCGACGTGGCGCTGACCCGCGTCGTGCAGCTCGGCGCGGGCGGTGCCGGCGCGGCGGTGGCTCACGCACTCCTGACCCTCGGGGTCGAGGACCTCGTCCTCAACGACATCGATCCGGCCCGGGCGGCCGCCGTCGCGGCCTCGCTCTGCGCGCGCTTCGGCGCCGGCCGGGCGCGGGCCTGCACCGACCTGGCGGCCGAGGTCGCGGCGGCGGACGGCCTCGTCCACTGCACGCCGACCGGCATGGACAAGTATCCGGGCCTGCCGTTGCCGGCCGAGTACTTGCACCCCGGGCTGTTCGTCGCCGAGATCGTCTATTTCCCGCTCGAGACCGCGCTCCTGCGCGAGGCGCGCCGGATCGGCTGCCGCACCCTCGACGGCGGCGGCATGGCGGTGTTCCAGGCGGTCGAGGCGTTCCGTCTCATCACCGGCCTGACCCCCGACCCGGAGCGGATGCTCCGCCACTTCGCCGAGCTCGGCCGGACGGCCTGAACCGATCCCGGTCCGCGGCCCCCGCCGCGACCCAAGCCTTTGAAGAATGTGGCCCGATCCAACGGGCCCGTCCGTCCCCCATCACCAGGAAACGTCCGATGACCTCCTCCGTCTATCCCGCGCCCGCCGCCGCGGTCGCCGAACCCGAGGCCGCGAAGACGCCGAAGAAGGCCGCGCTCGCGAGCTGGATCGGCAGCGCGGTCGAATACTACGACTTTTTCATCTACGGCACCGCCGCGGCACTGATCTTCCCGAAGCTGTTCTTCGCGCCGAACAACCCGCAGGCGGCGGCGATCGCCTCGTTCGCGACCTTCGGCGTCGCCTACATCACCCGGCCCCTCGGCGCCGTGGCGCTCGGCCATATCGGCGACCGCTTCGGCCGCAAGAAGGTGCTCACCTTCACGCTGCTCCTGATGGGCCTCTCGACCTTCATGATCGGCTGCCTGCCGACCTACGACCAGCTCGGTATCCTGTCGCCGATCCTGCTCGTCATCGCCCGCTTGCTCCAGGGCATCTCGGCCGCCGGCGAGCAGGCCGGCGCCAACTCGATGACGCTGGAGCACGCCCCCGCCCACAAGCGCGCCTTCTTCACCAGCTTCACCCTGAGTGGCACGCAGGCCGGGCTGATCCTCGCCACGCTGGTCTTCCTGCCGATCACCCAGATGCCCGAGGCGCAGATGCTGTCCTGGGGCTGGCGCATCCCGTTCTTCCTCAGCGCCCTCGTGGTCGCGGTCGGGTTCTGGGTCCGCCGCACCCTCCCGGAGACGCCGGTCTTCGAGAAGGAGCAGGAGACGCACGCCCACGCCAAGGCCGATCTGCCGGTGGCGGTGCTGTTCCGCACCCAGTGGGCCGACGTGCTGCGGGTGATCTTCGCCGCGCTGGTCTCGGTGGTGAGCACCATCTTCAGCGTCTTCACCCTGTCCTACGCGGTCAACACGATGAAGATCGACCGCCCGACGATGCTGACCGTGCTGATCCTCGCCAACGTGGTGGCGCTCGGCGCGATTCCGGCCTTCGCGGCGCTCGCCGACCGCATCGGCCGCCGCCCGGTCTTCATCTTCGGCGCGCTCGGCTCCGCCGCGCTGATCTGGCCGTACATGTGGGCGATCAGCCAGGGCAACATCCCGCTGATCTTCACCTTCGGCATCCTGCTCTCGGGCGTGGTCTACAGCGCCGCCAACGGGGTGTGGCCGTCGCTCTACGGCGAGATGTTCGACACCAAGGTCCGGCTGTCGGGCATGGCGATCGGCACCCAGATCGGCTTCGCTCTCGGCGGCTTCGCCCCGGTGATCAGCGCCGCGCTCCTCGGCGACGGCCCGACCGGCTGGGTCCCGGTCGCGGTCTTCGTGACCGCCACGGCCGGCATCGCCGCGGTGTCGATCTTCACGGCGCGGGAGACCTACCGCACGCCGATGGAGCTGCTGGGCAAGCGCTGACCCGATCCCGCTCCGCCCTACAACAGGAAAGGCCCGCCGCCTCGGTCGAGGCGGCGGGCCTTCTTGTTCGTCAGCCGATCAGAACCGGTAGGTGAAGTTGCCCTTCACCGCGTGGTCCTGGGCCCGCTCGCCGGCCTGGCCGGTATAGGACACGCCGAGCGTCGTCGCCGGGGAGACCGCCCAGTCGAGGCCGGCCTGCGCCACCACCGCGTCGCGGTTGATCGGCACGCCGGCGACCAGGAAGCCGGTCTGGCCGGCCCCGAAGGCGAGGAGGGCCTTGGGCACCACGTCGCCGTAGGCCCGGCGCCAGCCGACGAGGCCGGTCAGGTACACCGGCAGGTCGGCGGTGAGCCGGGTCGAGCCGCGCACGCCGACGGTCGTGGCGGCCAGATCGTTGTCGCGGCCGAGGCCGGACAAGGCCGCCGGGCCGCCGCGCTCGGTGAAGGCGTCCTGGCCGATGCGGATCGCCGCCGCGCCGACGAAGGGCTCGATCACGGCCGCGCCGAACGCCACCCGGTAGCCGAGCTCGCCGAAGACCTGCGCGGTGAGGCCGCCATAGCGGGCGTTCAGCCCCTGGGCGAAGCCCGGCGCCAGGATGCTGCGCCGGAGCGATAGGCTGTTGCCCCCCGCGACGCCGCCGAAGCGCAGGGCCACCGGCCCGAGGGTGGTGCCGGCATAGAGGCCGCCGAAGCCGCTCTCGATCACGCCCGAGGAGGCCTGGCCGGTCACGTCGAGGCTGGTGTTGGTGTAGCCGCCGGCGACGCCGACGCGCCAGGCGCCGGGGAGCCCGCCGAGATCGAGGCCGGTATCGGCACCGAGGACGAAGCCGCTGATCTGGCGCGACAGCGAGGCGGCGTTGCCGTCGCCGCGGGTGCGGCCGAAGGCGCCGAAGCCCTGGCCCCAGAGGCCGTAGGTCCGCGGCGCGGCGAGCTGCGCCGGCACCTGGACCGGCGGCGCGGCCCGGCCCGGCAGGTCGGCCGAGTAGGCTGCCGGCAGGCTGGCGGCCGAGAGGCCCCCGAAGGCCGGCGCGCCCGCGACGTCGCCCCGGCGCAGGCGGTCGAGGATCGCCTCGCGCACGAAGAACGCGGTCTCGAACTGCGCCGTCACGGCGCTGGCATGGACCTCGCCCGAGAGGGACGCGAAGGCGCTTCGCGCCGCCGCCGGATCGGCGTTGACCAGCACCGTCTCGTAGAGCGCGTTGCCGGCGCCGAGCGCCTCGATCGCCCCGCCGGTCGCGGCCTGGTTGCGGGAGGCGCCGATGGACGCGAACGTCGTGGCGTTGCGCGCCAGCGTCAGGCCGACATCACGCGCGTCGTAGTCGAGGCTCGCTCCGATGAAGGTATAGCCCGGCGTCACGGCATCAAAGCGACCGACGACTCCATCCGTCGTCCGCAGGATGGTGGTGCGCTGCCCGAGCAGGCTCCGCAGAGCACCGGGCGTGAGGCTGTCGGACCCTTCGGACGCGACCGTCACGGTGCCTCCCTCGATCCGCGCCGTGCCGGCAACACCGACCCGGTCGCTGCGGCCCGGTGCGACCTCGACGGCGTACCGCGAGCCTCGGGCGAAGCTGAGGTCGCCGAACACGGTGAGACGATCGACACCCCCGATCCCGGGAGAGAGCGTACCTCCGGACCGGACGTTGACGTTGCCGAGGAAGCCCCCGCCGCCGAGCGTGCCGCCCGCATTCACATTGGTAACCGATCTCACCAAGCCGTCGACCGCCAGCAGGCCGCCGTTCACCTCCGTGCTGCCGGTATAGGTGTTGAAGCCGGTCAGGATCAGCGCGCCGTCCCCGGTCTTGGTCAGCCCGCCCTGGTAGGTGCGGTTCAGAAAAGCCTGATCGCGGGCCTCGCGCCAGGTGTACTCGATCTGCTGGTCGGCGGTCGCGCCCGCCGGCAGGCCGGCGCTCCAGCCGCGGGCGGCCTTCACCTGCAGCCAGGTCGCGTGCTCGGCGCCGTCCTCGACCTGGCGCTGGCGCAGCGCGGCGTCCGAGATGTCGTTCGACCAGGTGTCGACCGTGCCGCCCGGCAGGGTGGCGGTGAAGCGGCCGAGGAACTGGCCCGGGCCGTTCATGGCGCGGCCGAGGTCGATCTTGCCCCAGCCGAAGGTCTCGTTCGGCACGTCGGCCGGGCCGCTGCCGAGATGGGTCGCGGTGGTGAGCAGCACGTCGCGCGCCTGCTCGTTGGTCATGTAGGGGAAGCGCTCCATCACCAGCGCCAGCGCGCCGGTGACGTGGGGCGCCGACATCGAGGTGCCGCTCTTCGAGCCGTAGCCCGCCACGCCCGTGGTCGAGGTCACGGTGCTCAGGATGCCGCGGCCGGGCGCGGCGATGCACCAGTACTTGGCGAGCCCGCAGCGGTTGAACGCCGTGCCGTCGTCGATGGTCAGGCCCGAGGCGGCGATCCAGCGCGATTCGAGGTCGGGCTCGAAGTAGGGCAGGGCGGCCCGCACGGTCGGGTTGTTCACCCCGGCATTGCCGGCGGCGAAGACCATGATGGTGCCGTATTGCCGGGTCGTCTCGGCGACCGCGTCGAGCCAGTCGAGCCGGCCCTGGAACTTGGCGTATCCGGCCGCGACCCCGGCGAGGGTGTTGTAGTTCTCGGAGGGCGGCGGGCTGCCCCAGGACGAGTTGATCGCCCGCGCGCCGGCCGCCGCCAGGTTGCCGTAGGCGGCCTTGAAGTAGGCGTAGTCCTGGTTGGCGCCGTAGATCGCGGAATCGGTGGCGTTGGTGTTGGTGGCGAGCAGGCTGGCGCCGAAGGCGACGCCGTGCATGCCGGTGCCGTCGCGGCGCGCCACGATGGTGCCGTCGACATGGGTGCCGTGATCGTCGTTGACGCCGCGGATCCAGGTGCCGGGCACCGAGAAGGCGCTGCCCGCCGCGAACAGGTCGCTGCGCACGCCCGCGGCGGTCTCGTAGCGGTAGCCGTTCCCGAGGTAGGTGCCCTGGACGGTGAGCGGGGTCACCTGGCCGGCGAATTCCGGATGGGTGGCGAGGAAGCCGGAATCGACCGAGCCGACCACGACGCCCCGCCCGGTGATGCCGCGGGCATAGGCCTGGTCGGCCCGCATCGAGGTCAGGCCCCAGTCGCCGAGATATTCCGGCGTCCGCCAGCTCGTCGCGTCGCCGAGGCGGCCCGGATCCTGATACCCGGACGACTGCGCCAACGCAGCGTAAGAGATCGTCGAGCAGAGGAGCGAGATCAGGCCGCGGGCGGCCATCGTCTTGCGTCTCGACTGTGTCTGAACTTGCATCGAATTGCCTTGATCTGAGTGCGGGCTTTGCAGCCTTCTTCTTCAGGGACGGCGCTTGGTGGCGCTGAAGGCGAAAGTAGCCGCGAAAAAGCCCGATTGGGGCCACGGAAGTTTCGCAATCGTCTCTTTCCGGACGGCCGTTGCAGAAACGTCACGAGGGCGGGGAGGCGGGGGAGCGGCGGCGGGAACAGATACTCCTTGGGAGCATTGGTCGGGCATTCCCGTCGCGAGGTGCCGGCATGACCCAGCAAATCCCGATCGATCCCGACTCGGTCGACGACGCCCCCGCCGGCCCGGACGGCACCCACGCGCTGCGCTCGGACCTCGCCTACCAGCGCCACGCCATCGTCAACGTCGCGTATCTGGGCCCGCCCGGGGCGGGGGACCGGGGCTGGGTGCTGGTCGATGCCGGGATCATGGGCTCGCGGGCCGCCATCGAGGCGGCGGCCGCGTCCCGGTTCGGCCAGGGCGCCCGCCCGGCGGCGATCGTGCTCACCCACGGCCATTTCGACCATGTCGGCGTGCTCGAGGACCTGGCCGAGGCCTGGGACGCCCCGGTCTGGGCGCACCCGCTCGAGCGCCCCTATCTCGACGGCAGCGCCGCCTATCCGCCGCCGGATCCGGGCGTCGGCGGCGGGCTCGTCGCCCGGCTCTCGCCGCTCTTCCCGACGAAGCCTGTCGATGTCGGCACCCGCCTGCACCTCCTGCCGGAGGACGGCAGCGTGCCGCCGCTCCCGGGCTGGCGCTGGCTCCACACACCCGGCCATTCCCCCGGCCACGTCTCGCTCTGGCGCGCCGCCGACCGGACGCTGATCGCCGGCGACGCCTTCGTGGCGACGGCGCAGGAATCGGTCTACGCCGTCGCGACGCAGGCGCCCGAGATGCACGGGCCCCCGCGCTACCTCACGATCGACTGGGACGCCGCCGGGCGCTCGGTGGCGGCCCTGGCGCAGCTCGAGCCGGAACTGGCCCTCACCGGCCATGGCCGGCCCCTGCGCGGCCCCGGCCTGCGCCGCGCCCTGCACGACCTCGGCCGCGATTTCGCGGCGGTGGCGGTGCCCGAGACGGGGCGCTACGTCGAGGCCCCGATCCGAGTCGGCGATCCGGCGGCGACGCAGAAGCCCTGAATCCTGCTCTCCCCGCTATCCACACCGGCCGCCGGCCACGCGAACGCAGCTTGACCGGACCACCCTCGCCATGGCTTGTTCCCGTTATGTTCTAACGTGAGTCGGCGGGGCCGGCTTCATGCAGCGGTGAGCCTGAAAGCCATGAGCGGCGCCATGAACCACGAGCCGGCGGAGCGACGCGACGGGCGGGCGCCCGGCGTCGAGACCATCGCGGTCGCCTACCTGACGGCGGCCGACGGCGATGCCGGCGTGGCGCTGCGCCGGGCGATCGCCGACGCGCTCGCCGATCTCGGCGAGGCCGAGCGCAGGACACGCCAGCGCGACCGGCTGATCTCCCGCGGCTACGTGCGGGCCGGGCCGATCGGGCGGGGGTGACGGGGCTTCGTAGAGGCGCGCCGCCCCCGAACCCTCCCTCCTCCGCGCAGGGCTGTCCGTGAAAAAATACGTTTTAAAATCAAGCGCGGGATCCCCTCTCCCATGTGGGAGAGGGGTAGGGGTGAGGGTGCTACGGTCCAGTGCTTGGCTCAGTCGGTTACGCTGCCAGCACCACGTTCAGTGCTTTACACTGAAGCGTGTCACCCTCACCCCCGGCCCCTCTCCCACACGGGAGAGGGGAGACACGCCAGTCTTTTCCCCGGACAGCCCTGCCGCAGAGGGGGAGGGTTGAGATTCCCACCCCGCCAGGGGCCGTTTTGCCGAACGGCTCGTCCGCCGCGCCCCGTGCGCGCCGGCACATCGACCCACGCCCTTACCGCACTACGCATCCCTCACCAGCCGGGACGTTCACCCATGTCGATTGCACCCATGTCGATTGCCATGTCGATCCACGCCACCCGCTACGACATCCGCCGCGACCGCGACGGCTGGACCGTCTACGACGTGCGCTCCGGCGCCATCGCGGTGATCGACGACGTGCTGCAGGTCGGACTCGCGATGGAGGAGGCCGACGCGGTGGCCGACGCCCTCAGCGCCGAATGCCCGTCGGCGGCGCTCGCCGGCCTGATGCCCCGGTTCGCCTGGTTCCAGATTCCCGCCCGGCCCTGATTCAGGGCCGGATGCCCTCGAACACCATCTGGTCGGCATGGGCCCGCGCGAGGCGCACCTGCGCCTCGGTGCGCACGGTCCAGGCCATCACCGGCATCCGCCCGAGCAGGCGGCAGAGATGGGTGGCGGCGTTCGGCAAATCGTCGACGCGCCAGGACAGGAAGTCCGGCCGGCTCTCCGAAAAATGCAGCAGCTGGCCCAGCCCGTGCCGCTGCGCTTCCGTGAGGCTCGCGTAGGACGGGTCGTCGTGCCGGCTCTCGGCCACGATGCCGCGCGGGATGCCGGGGGCGAGGTCGGCGAGCGCGCCGACGATCACCGGATCGAACGACTTCACCGCCAGCGGACCGTCATAGGCGGACACGATCGCGGCGGTGCGGCGGGCGAGCGCGAGGTCGCCGTCGTGGCGGGTCTTCACCTCGACGACCAGCGGCGTGCGGCCGGCGATCGTCTCCAGGAACCGTGCCAGGGTGGGGACCCGCTCGGCGCTGCCGAGCACCGTCAGCTGCCCGAGGTCGGCGGCGTCACGCTCGCGCACCAGGCCGTCGGCCCCGGTGAGCCGGCCGAGGCCGGCATCGTGAAACACCATCGCCTCGCCGTCCCGGCTGAGCTGGACGTCGCACTCGATCGCGTAGCCCCCCGCGATCGCGGCTTCCGCCGCCGCGATCGTGTTCTCGGGAATGCCGGCGGTCCTGTCGTGCAGGCCGCGATGGGCGATCGGGCGGGCGGTCAGCCAGCCGGGGGCGAGGCGGTCTGTCATGGAATCAAGGACTCTCGGATCAGCGGATCTCGAACATACCCTCGACCTCGACCACCGCGTCGAGGGGCAACTCGGCGACGCCGATCGTCGAGCGGGCGTGACGGCCGCGCTCGCCCAGCACCTGTACCATCAGGTCGGAGGCGCCGTTCATCACGCCGGCCACCGCCGAGAAGCCCGGCGCCGCATTGATGAAGCCGCCGAGTCGCAGGCAGGACACCACCGCGTCGTCGAGGTTGCCGGCGGCCGCCCGCAGCTGCGCCAGGATGTTGAGGGCGCAGTGCCGCGCCGCCTCGGCGGCGGCTTCCGGCGAGACCGCGGCGCCGACCTTGCCCTTGTGGGCCGGATCGATCTGGCCGTCGGCGCCGAAGGGCAGCTGGCCCGAGATGATCACCAGGTTGCCGCTGCGCTGGAAGCCGACGTAGTTCGCCACCGGGGCCGCGGCCGGCGGCAGGGTGAAGCCGAGCTCCTTCAGGCGGTCGAGGGTCGCGCTCATCTGTCAGATCTCCCACCAGGCCCGTCCGGGGCGTGACGCCCGCCGGAGCGAGAGGCCGGTCCGTCGTCCCGCGGCGGTGCCGCCGCGGCGCGGCCGAGCCCGGCCGCTCCCCGGTCTGTGCCCCGAAGGAAGTCCGGCCGCAACCCCGGGCGCGGGCTCCTCTCGCCGTCATCTCGGCGTCATCTTCACGGCCGGCGTTGACAGGGAGCGCTCGTTCCATAGTATCCGCGCGCGCCGCCCTTCGAGGCGGCGCTTTGTTTTCCGGTC
Organism: Methylobacterium sp. ap11; assembly: GCF_900110515.1. Classification (NCBI taxonomy): domain Bacteria; kingdom Pseudomonadati; phylum Pseudomonadota; class Alphaproteobacteria; order Hyphomicrobiales; family Methylobacteriaceae; genus Methylobacterium; species Methylobacterium sp. ap11. The sequence continues at coordinate 112,401 of NZ_FOEB01000012.1, forward strand.
GACCGACTCACTCGACCGCGACGGAGACGAGATCGTGACCTCCTCGCTGCTGCCGACCTACGCCCGGGCCAAGGTGTCCTTCGAGCGCGGTGAGGGCGCTTGGCTCATCGCCCGAGACGGCTCGCGATACCTCGATTTCGGCGCCGGCATCGCGGTCAACTCGGTCGGCCACGGCCACCCGCACCTCGTCGCCGCGCTGACCGAGCAGGCCCAGAAGGTCTGGCACGTCTCGAACCTGTTCGAGGTGCCCGACGCCGAGCGGCTGGCCCAGCGGCTGACCGAGGCGAGCTTCGCCGACGTGGTGTTCTTCGCCAATTCCGGTGCCGAGGCCAACGAGGCCTGCATCAAGATGGCGCGCAAGTACCACGCCGCCGGCGGCCATCCCGAGCGCTACCGGATCGTCACCTTCGAGGGCGCCTTCCACGGCCGGACGCTCGCCACCATCGCGGCCGGCGGCCAGCAGAAATACATCGACGGCTTCGGCCCGAAGGTCGACGGCTTCGACCAGGTGCCGTTCGGCGATCTCGAGGCCCTCAAGAGCGCGATCACGCCCGAGACCGCCGCCCTGATGATCGAGCCGATCCAGGGCGAGGGCGGCCTGCGGGTGGTCTCGCCCGAGTGGCTGCGCACCCTGCGCGGCTTGTGCGACGAGCACGGCCTCCTGCTGATCATGGACGAGGTCCAGACCGGCATCGGCCGCACCGGCAAGCTCTTCGCCCACGAGTGGTCGGGCGTGACGCCCGACATCCTGTCCTCGGCCAAGGGCATCGGCGGCGGCTTTCCGATGGGCGCCTGCCTCGCCACCGGCGAGGCCGCCCGCGGCATGGTGGTGGGCAGCCACGGCACCACCTTCGGCGGCAACCCGCTCGCCATGGCGGTGGGCAACGCCGTGCTCGACATCGTGCTCGCGCCGGGCTTCCTGGAGCAGGTGCGCCAGACCGGCCTGCTCCTCAAGCAGCGGCTGGCCTCCCTCAAGGACCGCCACCCGGACATCGTCGACGAGATCCGCGGCGAGGGCCTGATGATGGGCCTGCGCCTCGTGGTGCCCAACACCGAATTCGCCGCCGCCGCCCGGGACGAGCACCTGCTGGTGATCCCGGCCGGCGACAACGTCGTGCGCCTGCTGCCGCCGCTGATCATCGGCGAGGCCGAGGTGTCCGCGGCGCTCGACAAGCTGGAGGCGGCCTGCGCCGCCATGGAATTGAGGGGCCGGAAGGCCGCCGAGTGATGAATGCGCCCCTAAAGATCGCGCCGGGCCCCCGGCACTTCCTCGACCTGACCGACTTCTCCAGCACCGAGCTGCGCACGGTCCTCGACGCCTGTGCCGACCTGAAGCGCCGCCGCCGGCGGGGCGAGCCGCCGGCGGAGCGTCCGCTCGCCGGCAAGTTCCTCGGCATGGTGTTCGACAAGCCCTCGACCCGCACCCGCGTCTCCTTCGACGTGGCGATGCGGGAGCTCGGCGGCGAGACCCTGATGCTCACCGGCCGGGAGATGCAGCTCGGCCGCGGCGAGACCGTCGCCGACACCGCCCGGGTGCTGTCGCGCTACATCGACGCGATCATGATCCGCATCCTCGATCACGGCATGATGCTGGAGCTGGCCGAATACGCCACCATCCCGGTCATCAACGGCCTGACGAAGGAGTCGCACCCGTGCCAGATCATGGCCGACGTGCTGACCTTCGAGGAGCATCGCGGGCCGATCAAGGGCCGCACCGTCGCCTGGTCGGGCGATTCCAACAACGTGCTGGCCTCCTGGGCCCACGCCGCGGCCCGGTTCGACTTCACGCTCAACGTCGCCTGCCCGCCCGAGATGCCGGTGCCCGAGAGCCTGATCGCCCGCGCCAAGGCCGAGGGCGCCACGCTCAACGTCACCGCCGACCCGTTCGAGGCGGTGGCGGGCGCCGATTGCGTCGTGACCGATTGCTGGGTCTCGATGGGCGACGAGGACGAGGCGCACCGCCACAACCTGCTGATGCCCTACCAGGTCAACGGCCGGCTGATGGCGGCGGCGGCCAAGGACGCGGTGTTCATGCACTGCCTGCCGGCCCATCGCGGCGAGGAGGTCACCGCCGAGGTGATCGACGGGCCGCAATCGGTGGTGTTCGACGAGGCCGAGAACCGGCTCCACGCCCAGAAGGGCATCCTGGCCTGGTGCCTCGGCGCCGTCTCCTGACGATCTCCCCGGGCGGCGGACCCCTTCGAAACCACCGCCCGGACCACCATATGGCGCAATACGCCGGTCTCTCGCCGCGGCGCCTTTCCCGCTCCTCGCCCCGCCTGCCCGCTCCGTCCCGGGCGCCCGCGCGGCGGCGGTCCGCGCGGAAGCCGCCCCGCCGGGAGACCTTCTTCTTTCCTGCGCGAGAGCCGGCCTTCAGCCTTGCCGGCGGCGGTGAGAGCATGTCCGAGACCACTTCCTCCCAGAGCCCCGAGGGCCGCGACGACGCGATCCTGCCCTTCGCCGTCGAGCCTCTCGACGTGCGCGGCCGCGCCGTGCGCCTCGGTCCCTCCCTCGACACCATCCTGCGCCGGCACGGCTACCCGGACACGGTCGCGCGGCTCCTCGGCGAGGCGACGGCGCTGACCGTGCTGCTCGGCTCGTCGCTGAAGTTCGAGGGCCGGTTCCAGCTCCAGACCAAGTCCGACGGCCCGGTCGACATGGTGGTGGTCGATTTCGAGGCGCCCGACCGGGTGCGCGCCACCGCGCGCTTCGATGCCGGCCGCGTCGCGGCGGCGGGGCCGCGCGCGGACACGGCTCAGCTCCTCGGCCACGGCCACCTAGCCATGACGATCGACCAGGGCTCGGTCCAGAGCCGCTACCAGGGCGTGGTGGCGCTCGAGGGCCAGGGCTTCGAGGAGGCGGCGCACCAGTATTTCCGCCAGTCCGAGCAGATCCCGACCCGGGTCCGCCTCGCCGTCGCCGAGCAGGTCGAAGGCAGCGGCGAGGCCTGGCGCGCCGGCGGCCTGCTGATGCAGTTCCTGCCGCACTCGCCCGAGCGTGCCCGCCTCGCCGACCTGCCGCCCGGCGACCTGCCGGAGGGGCACACGTTCCTCGACGACAGCGCGAGCCGGGAGGACGACGCCTGGGTCGAGGCCAAGTCCCTGGTGGCGACGATCGAGGATCACGAGCTCGTCGACCCCACCGTGTCGAGCGAGCGCCTGCTCTATCGGCTCTTCCACGAGCGCGGCGTGCGGGTGTTCGAGGCGCAAGGGGTGCACGAGGCCTGCCGCTGCTCGCGGGAGCGGGTGATGGGCATGGTCCGCAACTTCTCGGCCGAGGAGCGCCGCGACATCGTCGGCGAGGACGGCCGCATCGGCATCACCTGCGAGTTCTGCTCGCGCCATTACGATCTCGATCCGGCCGAGGTCGAGGCCGAGATCGTCGGCGGCCAGCCCGCCTGACGTGACGAAAGGGGAGGGGCGAGGGAACTTTTCGCACCGCAACCGACTCTTCCTGCGCCCGAGCGTGTCGGGCGAAAGCAGTCGGAGCCGTCGATGTCCCGCCCCCTCCTCGCCGCCGCGTTCCTCCTCGTCGCCGGCGCCAGCGCCGGCCTGGCGCAGGATGCGAGCGGTCCCAAGAACGGCCCCACCCCCGTTCCCGGCACGCCCGCGACCCTCAACAACGACCTGCGGCCGACCTTCGTCGCCCAGGAGCCGAGCGACCTGATGGCCTCGAAGATGATCGGCCAGAGCATTGTCAACGGCGCCAACGAGAGCATCGGCTCGGTCGCCGACATCGTGCTCGGTCCCGATCTGGCGGTGAAGTCCTACGTCGTCGGCGTCGGCGGCTTCCTGGGCCTCGGCACCAAGTACGTCTCGGTCGCGAAGGAGGCCCTGCAGGTCACCCGCGTCGACGACAAGACCCTGAAGGCGGTGATCAACACCGACAAGGACCAGCTCCGCGCCGCGCCGGAATACGTCTATCTCGGCCAGCAGCCCGCGAAGGCGGATGCGCCGAAGGCCGGCGCGCAGGCCACCGACACGTCGAAGCCCGACGTCCCCGCCGCGACCGGCACCACCACGACCCAGCCGGCGCAGCAGTAAGCGGCGCCCGAGCCTGGCGGGGCGGCGGCGTGCGTGGCACGCTGCCATCCGGTTCCCACCGGACGGCTCCGCCATGCCCCTCGACCTCTATCTCGGCTTCGTCGCCGCCACGCTGGTCCTGATCCTGATCCCGGGACCCAACGTCGCCCTCATCGTCGCCAACAGCGTGGCCCACGGCACCCGGTACGGCCTCGTCACGGTAGTGGGCACCAGCGCCGCGCTGGCCGTCCAGCTCGCCCTCACGGTCGCCGGCCTCTCGGCGATGCTGGCCCTCATGGCGACGTGGTTCGAGCTGTTGCGCTGGCTCGGCGTCGCCTACCTCGCCTGGCTGGCATGCCGCGCTTGGCGCGCGCCCGCGACCGATCTCGCGCAGACCGCGCCGGAGCCGCGCGCCGCCCGGGCGATGGTCCTGCGCGGCTTCCTCGTGGCGCTGACCAACCCCAAGACGCTCCTGTTCTTCGGCGCCTTCCTGCCCCAGTTCGTCAGCCGCGACGCGGCACCCCTCGGGCAGCTCGTGCTGCTGGCCGCGACCTTCCTGGTCCTGGCGATCGGCGGCGACGCGGTCTGGGCGGCTTTGGCGGGGCGGGCCCGGGTCGTGCTGGCGCGCGGGCGGTGGCGCAACCGGGTGACCGGCGGGCTTCTGATGGGGGCGGGCGTCGGCCTGGCGCTGGCGCGGCGACCTTGAGACGGAAACTGCAAACCTGCTCGCGATGAGAGCGGAGCGCGTTCCCCTCCCCCTTGTGGGGAGGGGCCGGGGTGGGGGGCGCAAAAGGCACCGCCTCGCTGCGTGCGGCACCACCCCCACGCGGGATCTTCGATCTGCCATACACCTCCCGACAAGGGGGAGGGGAGGAGCGCTACCTGCAAGGAGAGAGGGTGGTCGGATCGCGTTGATAAAATGCGATAATCTGCACGGGCGAGGAGAGCCCGCGATTTTTTCTTACATCATGCATTCTCGTGGAAGCGGGCTGCGTCGACTCACGCCGGGCTCCACCCCGCCGCGCAGTCCCGCACCAGCTGGCGCAGGAACGCCTCGCCGGCCTCGAAGGCCGCCAGCGTGATGTACTCGTCCGGCTGGTGCGCCTGGTCGATCGATCCGGGGCCGCAGACCACGGTCGGCAGGCCGGCGAGCTGGAAGCGGCCGGCCTCGGTGGCGTAGGGCACCGTGATGGTGTGGTTGCGGCCGGCGAGCCGGAGCGCCAGGCGCTCGGCCGGGGAGCCGGGCTCGGGCGCCAGCCCCGGCACCGCGGCGTCCTCCTCGGTCTCGATGTGCCCGTAATTGCCGAAGCGGTTGAGCCGCTCGCGGGTCACCCGCTCGACCTCCCCGGCGAACAGGCCCGGGATCTCGTCGCGCGGGAGGTCGGGCAGGCCGCGGAACTCCCACTGGAATTCGCACGCCTTCGGCAGGATGTTGCGGGCGGTGCCGCCGCCGATCACCCCGACATGGACCGTGGTGTAGGCCGGATCGTACCGGCCGCTGGCATCGCCCTTCGCCGCCATCTGGTCGGCGATGCGGTTGAGGCCCGCCACCAGCTCGGCCGCCGCCATCACGGCGTTGGCGCCGAGCGCCGGCTTCGAGGAATGCGCCTCGTGGCCGTGGACGGTGGTGCGGTAGGTGTAGATGCTCTTGTGGGCATCGGCGACCTCGAGGTCGGTCGGCTCGCCGACGATCACGGCGCCGGGCCGCGGCAGGTCCTTGCCGAGGCGGGCGATCACGTCGACCACGCCGAGGCAGGTCAGCTCCTCGTCGTAGGAAAGCAGGATGTGGATCGGGGTCTTGAGGTCGGCCGCCAGCATCTCCGGCACCAGGGCGAGGCAGAGCGCGTCGAAGCCCTTCATGTCGACGGCGCCGCGTCCGTAGATCTTGCCGTCGGCGATGCGCAGGGTGAAGGGATCGCTGGTCCAGGATTGCCCCGCCACCGGCACCACGTCGGTATGGCCCGACAGCACCACGCCGCCGTCCTGCATCGGTCCGATGGTGGCGTAGAGCGCCGCCTTGTCGCCGGCCTCGTTCGGCGCGATCACGTAGGGAACGCCCCAGGCGTCGAGATACTCGGCCACCCAGCGGATCAGCGGCAGGTTCGACTTCTGGCTCTCGGTGTCGAAGGAGACCAGCCGGGCGAGGAGTTCGAGCGGGGTCAGGCGGGGGCCGGTCTTGGTCATCGGAGCGGGCTGTCTCGTGCCGGAGGTAAGCCCCGGTCTTAGCCCAAGCTCCGTCTCCTCGACACCCGCCCCGATGCAGGCGCCCCCAGACGCCCGAGCACGGGTCGGTGTTAGTGCATCACCCGGCGCACATGCGGCGAGTCGAGCGAGAAGGCGGGGATCGCGGCCTCGAAGCTGTCACCGTCGGCGGTGGACATCGTGTAGGTGCCCTCCATGGTGCCGTCCGGCGTGGTGAGGGGGCAGCCGCTGGTGTAGCTGAACGACTCGCCGGGCCCGAGCACCGGCTGCTTGCCGACGACGCCGGCGCCGCGCACTTCCTGCATCTCGCCGCGCCCGTCGACGATGCGCCAGTGCCGGGAGCGCAGCTGCACCTGCTCGCTTCCGTTGTTGGTGATCTCCACCGTATAGGCAAAGAAGTAGCGGCCGCTGTCGGGCGAGGATTCTTCTTCCACGAAGCGCGGCTGCACCGACACGCTGATGCCGCGGGTCTCGGCCTTGTACATCGGGAAACCTCCGCTGGCGGCCCGCGCATCAAGCGCGACGGCCGGCGGGCGTCGTGGTACGTCCGGCCTCCCGGATCGTCAATTGCCGGCGAATGCGGTCGGTAATCCTGCACGAGGCGCCCCACCCCGTCATGCGGCTTCCTTCCTCGTCCACAGCCGTCGCGGGCCTCGGTGCCGCGCTGGCGCTGGCCCTGCGCGCCGATCCCGTCTGCTTCGTCCTCCTCGCCGCCTGGCGCGGGCTCGCGCATCGGCCCTCGGACCCGGGACGCGGGGAGGGGCCGTGGCTGCGCGTCGCCCTGGCGCTCGCGCTCGCCTGGCGGATGCCCGGCTGGCCGGCGGCCGCTCTGCTCGCCGCGCTCCTCCTGCAGATCGCGGCGGCGCGGCTCGCCGGCTGGCTCGCGGCCAGGCGCGGGCTTGCGGCGCCGGGCCTCGACCTCCACACCCTGGTCCTGGCCGGGGGGCGGGTCGCCGATACCGTCGCGGCGCTCGCGCTCTCCGGCCTGATCCTGCTGCCCGAGCGGGCGGCCCCGATCGTCGCGGCGCTCGCCGGCCTCACCGCGATGGGGGCGATCGCCCGGGCGAGCCTCGCGCTTGCCCTCGACCGGGGCGTGCGCGACGAGGCGTGAGGAGCTCTTCACGTCGTGGAAACCCCGCTCCTGCGACAAAGACCCGTTGAGGATGGACGTGTCATGGTGAAGCTCGAGGACGGGATTCAATCGGCGGAGGGCATCGCGGCACTCGCGAGCGCCGGGGTGATCCGGCCAGCCAGCCCCTTCGCGGACGACCAGATCCAGCCGGCGAGCCTCGACCTGCGCCTCGGCGGCCGGGCCTGGCGGGTGCGGGCGAGCTTCCTGCCGGGGCGCACCCGCGACGTCGCCGCCTGCCTCGACAAGCTCAAGCTGCACGAGATCGACCTGCGCCAGGGCGCGGTGCTGGAGACCGGCTGCGTCTACATCGCCGAGTTGCAGGAGGGCGTGGCCCTGCCGCCGGATCTGGCCGCCAGCGCCAACCCGAAGAGCTCGACCGGGCGCATCGACGTGTTCACCCGCGTCATCACCGACCAGGCGCGCGAATTCGACATGGTCGAGGCCGGCTATGCCGGGCCGCTCTTCGCCGAGATCTCGCCCCGCACCTTCCCGGTGCTGGTGCGCACCGGCTCGCGCCTGTCGCAGCTGCGCTTCCGCCGCGGCGCGGTGCGGCTCGACGACGCCGCGCTCGCCCGCTTGCACGCCACGACCCCGCTGGTCGATTGCGCCGACCCGTCGTTCCAGGGCGGCGTCGCCGTCTCGGTCGATCTCTCGGGCTTCGACGGGCTGATCGGCTACCGCGCCAAGCGCCATACCGGCCTCGTCGACGTCGACCGGCCGCGATCCTATCCGGCCGCCGAGTTCTGGGAGCCCCTGCGGGCCGACGGATCGGGCACGCTCATCCTCGATCCGGGCCAGTTCTACATCCTGGCCTCGAAGGAGGCGGTGCAGGTGCCGCCGGACTTCGCCGCCGAGATGGTGCCGTTCGATCCCCTCGTCGGCGAGTTCCGGGTCCACTACGCCGGCTTCTTCGACCCCGGCTTCGGCCATGCCGAGGCCGGCGGCACCGGCGCCCGGGCGGTGCTGGAGGTGCGCTCGCGCGACGTGCCGTTCATGCTGGAGGACGGCCAGATCGTCGGCCGGCTCGTCTACGAGCGGATGGCGAGCCGCCCCGCCGCCCTCTACGGCAGCGCCGCCGGCTCGAACTACCAGGCGCAGGGGCTGAAGCTCTCGAAGCATTTCGTCTGACGCCGGCCTTTTTCGGCCCGCCCGCTCACCACCTCGCGACGGCCCGGGACGCCTCCACGTCCCGGGCCGTTGGCGTAGGGGGCCGGACTACGCCCTTACGGTGAAAGGGAAATACCGACTTCGCGCCTGAAGTGCGGCCTGACGTGGTTTCACCCCCGCGCCTTGATCTCGATCAATCCAGTATCAAATCTAACGGACGATCTAACTTAGACCATAGCAAATTTTGAAATTTACTATTTGTTAGTGCGACTGCGGACAATCGAGACCCGCAAGATCGCCGGACGTTGCTTGTGCAGACTGTCGATCGAAGCCAAGGCATCCACGCAACGGGGGCGATCGTCATGGTGTCCGGTCACGCGCAGAGTGACAAGGTCTCGTTCTTCCGGTCGGTCAAGTTCAAGATCATCGCCGCCTCCAGCACCTGCGGCCTCGTCGCCTCGATGCTGATCGTCGGGTTCGGCGCCTACTCGACGATCAGCAACAGCCAGTTCGTGACGAAGACCTTCGAGACGGTGCTCGACGAGAAGAGCCGCACCTATCTCCAGGCCATCGCGGCGAATCAGGCGACGACGATCCAGCACAAGCTCGACTTCGCCTTCGCGGCGGCGCGCAACACCTCCGGCATCCTCGAGGCGCTGACGACCGGCAAGGCGGGCGCGAAGCCGGCGCAGATGCGCACCGTCCTCAACGACTTCCTGCTCGGGGTGCTGAAGCGCAACCCGGATTTCAACGGAACCTACAGCGCCTGGGAGCCGAACGCCCTCGACGGGGTCGACGAGAGCTTCGCCAACCGGCGCGACGTCGGCGCGGATTCCACCGGCCGGGCGCTGCCCTACTGGACCCGCAGCGCCGACGGCCGGATCGCCGTCCAGCCGCTGGTCGAGTACGACAGCCGCGACCTGCACCCGAACGGCGTGATGAAGGGCGGCTGGTATCTCGGGCCGAAGGAGACCGGGCGCGAGAGCCTGCTGGCACCGCTGCCCTACGTCGTCCAGGGGCAGTCGGTCTACCTCGCCACCATCTCGGTGCCGCTCACCGTCGGCGGCCGGTTCGCGGGTGTGACGGGCACCGATTTCGACCTGTCCTTCGTGCAGAAGGCGGCCGAGGCGGCGAGCACGTCGATGTACCAGGGCCAGGGCTCGGTCACGATCGTGTCCCAGTCCGGCCTGGTGATCGCCTCGAGCCGTGACGCCAAGCGCATCGGCCATCCCCTCGGCGAGAACGACGCCGGCTGGGCCGCCTACGACACGACGATCCGGGCGGCGCAGAGCTTCGTCGGCTACGACGCCACGCTCGACGAGTTCCGGGTCGTCGCCCCGGTCGGCCTCGGCCGCACCGGCACCGCGTGGTCGATCCTGATCGCCCTGCCGCGCGGGGCCGTGATGGCGGATGCGGCGGCGCTCGGCACGGCCCTGTCCGGCCGGGCCCGGACCGATCTGTCCTGGCAGCTCCTCGTCGGGCTCCTCGTCGCGATCGGGGCGGTCGGGGTGATGTACGGCCTGGCGAGCACCCTTGCGAATCCGCTCTCGCGACTGGCGCTGGCGCTGCAGGCGATGGCGCGCGGCGACGAGATCAGGGCGATCCCGGGGTCGGACCGCACGGACGAGATCGGCGCCGTCGGCCGCGCCGTCGAGGCGATCCGTGCGCTGGTCTCCCGGCGGGCCGAGGAGCAGGCGGAGATCCGGCGCGCCGCCGAGGCCGCGGCGGCGGCCGACCGCCACCGCGCCATGGCGGCGCTCGCCGACACGTTCGAGCGCGCGGTCGGCAGCGTGGTCGGCCTCGTCTCGTCCTCGGCGACGGAGTTGCAGGCTACCGCCCACGGCATGACGACGAGCGCGGGCGAGACGGCGACCCGCTCGGCCTCGGTGGCGCAGGCCGCCCGGGAGGCGGCCTCGAATGTCGGCACGGTGGCGGCGGCGGCGGAAGAACTCGGCGCCTCGGTGCAGGAGATCGGCCGCCAGGTCCACGGCTCGGCCGATCTGGCGCAGGCCGCGGTGCGGCAGGCCGACGAGACCGCGGGCCTCGTCAACGCCCTGACCCAGGCGGCGTCGCGCATCGGCGACGTGGTCAGCATGATCTCGACCATCGCCGGGCAGACCAACCTTCTCGCGCTGAATGCCACGATCGAGGCGGCGCGGGCCGGCGAGGCGGGCCGCGGCTTCGCGGTGGTCGCCGCCGAGGTCAAGGAACTGGCCAACCAGACCAGCCGGGCCACCGACGAGATCGCCCGCCAGATCGCCCAGGTCCAGGGCGTGACCGGACAGGCGGTCGGCGCCATCGGGTCGATCACCGGGCGCATCCGCGAGATCGACGCGCTCGCCACCGCCATCGCGGCGGCGGTGGAGGAGCAGTCGGCGGCGACCCAGGAGATCGTCCGCAACGTCGCGCAGGCCGCGACCCGCACCGGCGAGGTCACCGGCACCATCGCCGGGGTGGCGAGCGCCGCCGAGGGCGCGGGCGCCGCGGCCGCGCAGGTGCTGTCCTCGGCTTCCGATCTGTCGCGCCAGTCCGAGCACCTGAACGCAGAGGTCTCGCGGTTCCTGGTCTCGGTGCGGAGCGCCTGAGGAGGTCGGGGGATCTACTCCGCCGCCGCGTCGTCGAGGAGCCAGACCGTCTCGCCGGCGGCGCGCACCCGGCCCGCCGGCAGGTCCTCGCCGGCGGCGAGGCGGGCGAGCGGTTCCCGCTTGCCCGCGCCGGTCACCAGGAACAGGGCGAGCGGCGTCGCCTCGAGCGCCGGCCTTGCGAGGCTCACCCGCGGCACGAACGGGGCGAGGCCGGCCTCCGGCACCGCCACCACCCAGGCCGTCGCCTCCCGCGCCCCAGGCTTGCCCGGAAACAGCGAGGCGGTGTGTCCGTCCTCGCCGAGGCCGAGGAGCACGCAATCGAAGAGCGGCCGGGCCGGATCGAGCCGGTCCGCGCCGTACCAGGCCTTCAGCTCCGCCTCGTAGTCGGCCGCACAGGCCTCGGGCGCACGATCGGTCGGAATCGGGTGGAGGTGGCCGCGCGGGACGAGGTCCCCGAACGCCTCCTCGGCCAGCCGCCGGTTGCTGCCGGCCTCCGGCCCGTCGCCGACCCGCTCGTCGCCGAAGAACCAGTGCAGGCGCTCCCAGGGCAGGCGCTCGCGGAATTCCGGCCCGGCGAGCAGCCGGTAGAGGAGTTTCGGGGTCGAGCCGCCCGACAGGCAGATCCCGATCCGGCCCTGCCTGGCCGCCGCGATCCCGACCAGCCGCCCGGCCGCCGCGTGGGCGACGGCGTCCGCGTCGGGCAGCACCCGATGGCCTGCGGGGAGTGTGCTCATGTCGGATGCTCCAGCGAGCGCCAGGCGCGCCCCTCGCCGGTCAACAGATCGTCGGCTTGCTTGGGTCCGGCGCTGCCGGCCTCGTAGGGGATCGTTTCCAGCTGCTCCTGCGCCGCGGCGTCGAGGATCGGCTGGACGATGCGCCAGCCGGCCTCGATCATGTCGGCGCGCTGGAACAGGGTCGGGTCGCCGATCATCGCGTCGTAGATCAGCGTCTCGTAGCCGGTGCTCGGCTCGGTCTGGAAGTAGTCCTTGTAGCAGAACCGCATGTCGACGCTGCCGAGCCGCACCGCCGGGCCCGGGATCTTGGCGCCGAACTGCAGCGAGATGCCCTCGTCGGGCTGCAATTGCAGCACCAGCCAGTTCGGCACGTCCTCGTGGACGTTGGTGCCCTTGAACAGCGACAGCGGCGCCTGCTTGAAGCGGATCGCGATCTCGGTGTCGCGCCGGGTCATCGCCTTGCCGGTGCGCAGGTAGAACGGCACGCCGGCCCAGCGCCAGTTGTCGATGCCGAGCTTCAAGGCCACGAAGGTCTCGGTGTCGCTGTCGCCGGCGACATCCGGCTCCTCGCGGTAGTCCTTCACCGCCTTGCCGTCGACGGTGCCGGCCGTGTAGCGGCCCCGCACCGCGTCCTCGGGGCGCGCCGAGGGGGTGGCGAGCAGCACCTCCTCCTTCTTGTCGCGCACGGCCTCGGCCTCGAACGAGATCGGCGGCTCCATGGCGACCAGCGTGTAGAGCTGGAAGAGGTGGTTCGGCACCATGTCGCGCAGCGCGCCGGTGGCCTCGTAGAACTTGCCCCGGCCTTCCACCCCCACCGTCTCGGCGACGGTGATCTGGACGTGGTCGATGTGATCGCGGTTCCACAGCGGCTCGAACAGGCCGTTGCCGAACCGGAACGCCATGATGTTCTGCACCGTCTCCTTGCCGAGGAAGTGGTCGATGCGGAAGATCTGGTCCTCGGACAGGACCTTCAGGATGTCGGCGTCGAGCTTTTCCGCCGAGGGCAGGTCGTGGCCGAACGGCTTCTCGATGATGACCCGGCGCCAGCGGCCGTCCGCCTCCTCGGTCAGCCCGGCCTCGCCGAGCTTGGCGATGGTCTGGCCGAACAGGCCGGCGGCGACCGCGAGGTAGAACAGGACGTTGCCGCCATCCTCCGCGCCGGAGATTTCGGCGATCGCGCCCTTCAGCTCCCCGAAGAACGCGGAATCGGAGAGGTCGCCCGAGCGGTAATGGACGCGCCCGACGAGGTCGCTCCACACGCCCTCGTCGAACGACCCGCCGCCGGCCTCACCCCCCTTGGCGGTGATGAAGCCGCGCACGGTCTCGCTCAGCTCGGAGCGGAACTCCTCGGAGGACATCTCCGTGCGGCTGACGCCGATCACGGAAAACTCTTTCGGCAGCAGGCCCCAGCGGCCGAGATTGTAGAGCGCCGGCATCAGGAGCCGGTGGGTGAGGTCGCCGGTCGCCCCGAAGATCACCAGGGTGCAGGCGGGCGGGGGCGCGGCCCCCTCGGCCATGGCGGAGGTCATTTCGGCTCCTGGTGGCCGCCGAAGCCCTTGCGCATCGCCGAGAGCAGCTTGTCGGCGTAGGTCGCTTCCTGGCGCGAGCGGAAGCGGGCGTAGAGCGCGGCCGACAGGACGTGGGCCGGCACCGCCTCCTCGATGGCGGCGTTCAGCGTCCAGCGGCCCTCGCCCGAATCGGCGACGTGGCCCGAGAAGGCGTCGAGGTTCTCGTCGCCGGCCAAAGCCGTCGCCGTGAGGTCGAGGAGCCAGGACGAGACCACGCTGCCGCGACGCCAGACCTCCGCGATGTCGCCGATGTTGAGGTCGAAGCGCTGCGCCTCCGGCAGTTCCGCCGAGTTGGCGTGCTTGAGGATGTCGAAGCCCTCGGCATAGGCCTGCATCAGGCCGTACTCGATGCCGTTGTGGATCATCTTGACGAAGTGGCCGGCGCCGCTCGGGCCGGCATGGATGTAGCCGTGTTCGGCGCGCGGGTCGCGGCCGTCGCGGCCGGGCGTGCGCGAGACCTCGCCGAGGCCGGGCGCGAGCGTCTTGAAGATCGGGTCGAGCCGGTCGACCGCCGCCTTGTGGCCGCCGATCATCATGCAGTAGCCGCGCTCCAGGCCCCAGACGCCGCCCGACGTGCCGACGTCGACGTAGTGCAGGCCCTTCTCGTTCAGCACCGCGGCGCGGCGCACGTCGTCCTTGTAGAACGAGTTGCCGCCGTCGATGATCACGTCGTCGGGCTGCATCAGGCCGGCGATCTTCATCACCGTGACCTCGGTCGGGTCGCCCGCCGGGAGCATCACCCAGGCGGTGCGCGGCACGTCGAGCTTGGCGACGAAGTCCTCCAGGCTGTCGGCGCCGACCGCGCCCTCCTGCACCAGGGCCGCCACGGCCTTGGGGTCCTGGTCGAACACCACCGCCGTGTGCCCGTTGCGCAGGAGGCGGCGGACGATGTTGCCGCCCATCCGACCGAGACCGACCATGCCGAGTTGCATCGTGTCACTCCTCGCCGGCGAGGCCGGGGCCGGCGGCCCGTGGGCGTGGGGGCCCGTCACATGTCGTCTGTCGCGGTCTCCTCTCCCACACGGGAGAGGGGAGATCGCGTTGGAGGAGCTAACTAAGCGCCGACTTCAGCCGGTCGAGCCCCGTGGCGACATCGCCCTTGATGTGGACCCGCAGGGCCCGGCGGCCGCGATCGGACAGGACGCCGAAATCGCCCCGCGCCTGGGCGGCGATCACGGTGGCGAAGCCGAGGCTGCGGCCGGGGATCGCGAGGTCGGGCGCCTCCGAGGTGATCTGGAGGAAGACGCCGCTGTCGGGCCCGCCCTTGTAGGCTTGGCCGGTCGAGTGCAGGAAGCGCGGCCCGAACTCGGCACAGGTCGCGACGTGCCGGGCCTCGCGCAGGGCCATCCGGGCCTCCTGGAGCGGCTTCAGGTGCTCGGGGTTGCGGGTGACGTAGGCGAGCAGCGCGACGTAGTCGCCCGGGCCCACGCGCCCGATCTGCGCCTTGATCCAGCTCGCCGGGTCGGTGCCGGCCCCGGCCTTGCGCAGGGCGTCGGCATTCGCCGGGTCGGTGTAGAGCGCGAAGGTGTCGTCCTCGGCCACCGGCGTCTCGGCCGGGAGCGCGCCATCCTTCTCGGCGGCCGAGAAGAGCTCGCGGGTCTTGATCTTGCTCGCCTCGACGTCGGGCTGGTCGAACGGGTTGATGCCGAGCACCGCGCCCGCCACCGCCGTCGCGATCTCGAAGCGGAAGAACTCCTGCGGCAGGCTCGCCTTCGACGCGAGGTCGATCCGCACCACCGGGTGGCCGGCCTGCTCCAGCGCCGTCACGGCGGCGTCCTGGCCGGCATCGGTCGCGCCCTCCAGGCGGAGCTGCACGAAGACCCGGTCGTTGCCGTAGGCGGCGGGGGCGGCGAGCGGCTCGTTGTCGATCGGGATGAGGCCCTTGCCCTCCTTGCCGGTCGATTCGGCGATGAGCTGCTCGGCCCAGGCGCCGAACGTGTCGATGCCCTTCGCGGCGATCAGCGTGACCTTGTCGCGGCCGGCTTCCGTCGCCGCCTTGCCCAGTACCAGGCCGAGCTGCACGCCCGGGTTCAGGTCCGGCGGCACGTCGGGGCCGCAGGAGCGCACCATGACGCGGGCGCTCTCCAGGAATGCCTCGACGTCGAGACCCATGGCGGCTGCCGGCACCAGCCCGAAGGCCGAGAGCACCGAGTAGCGCCCGCCGATCTGCTTCACGCCGTAGAAGATGCGCCGGAAGCCGTCGTCCTTGGCGGCCTTCTCCATCGCCGAGCCCGGATCGGTCACGGCGACGAAGTGGCGGCCGGCCTTGTCGTGGCCGACCACGTCGCGCATCCGGCCGAGGAAGTAATCGCGAAACACGTTGGGCTCGAGGGTCGAGCCCGACTTCGAGGCGACGATGAACAGCGTGCGCTCGAGGTTCACCGCGGCCTCGACCGCCCGCACCTCGTCCGGATCGGTCGAATCGAGGATGCGCAGGCGCGGGAAGCCGGGCTGCTGTCCGAAGGTCTCGGCGAGCACCTCCGGGCCGAGGCTGGAGCCGCCCATGCCGAGCACCACCGCGTCGGTGAAGCCCTCCTGCTTCACTTCTCGACCGAAGGCGGCGTAGTCGCCGGCCTTCGCCAGTTCGTCCTCGACGATGGAGAGCCAGCCGAGCCACTGCGCCTCGTCGGCGCCGCTCCACACGCTCGCATCGCGCTGCCACAGCCGGCGCACCAGGCCGTCCTTGCGCCAAGTCTCGATGGCCTTCTTCAGCGGCTCGTCGAGGCTGCCGAGCGCTAAAGCCTGCCGGTCGAGCCCGGTGCCGAGGAATTTCTGTCGCTTGCCGGCGACCGCGCCGAGAAGCTTGTCGGCGGCGTCGACGAAGAGCTGCACGCCCTCCTCGACGAGTTGGCGCGCCACGGCGTCGAGGTCGATGCCGGTCTTCGCGAGATCGGCGAGCACCCGCTCGGCCTCGTCGACACCCTCTTCCAGGCTCGCCCGCACCGTGCCGTGGTCGCGGAACGCGTCCATCGTCGCCGGCGGGATGGTGTTGACGGTGTTGGGCCCGATCAGCTCCTCGACGTAGAGCACGTCGGAATAGGCCTTGCTTTTGACGCCGGTGGAGGCCCAGAGCAGGCGCTGCGGATGCGCGCCCTTGGCGGCGAGCTTGTCCCAGCGGTCGCCGGCGAAGAGACGCTTGTAGCGCCGATAGGCGAGCTTGGCGTTGGCGATCGCGACCTTGCCCTTGAGGCCTTCGAGCGCCGCCTCGTCGCCGCCCGCCTTGACCTTCTCGTCCAGCAGCTTGTCCACCGCCGCGTCGATGCGGCTGATGAAGAAGCTCGCCACGCTGGCGACCCGGGCGACGTCGCCGCCCGCGGCCGCGAATTGCTCCAGGCCCTCGATATAGGCGTTGGCCACCTGCTCGTAGGCGTCCTGGGAGAAGAGCAGCGTGACGTTGATGTTGATGCCGTCCGCCGTGAGGTCGCGGATCGCCGGGATGCCCTCGGGCGTCGCCGGCACCTTCACCATCAGGTTGTCGCGGGCGACCGCCGCGTGGAGGCGGCGCGCCTCGGCCAGCGTCTCGGCGGTGTTCAGCGCCAGGTAGGGCGAGACTTCCAGGCTGACGAAGCCGTCCTGCCCGCCGCTGGCGTCGAAGACCGGGCGCAGCACGTCGGCCGCCGCCTGGATGTCGGCGATGGCGAGCCCCTCGTAGAGGTCGATCACCCGCTGGTCGCCCGCCGCCTTGATGGCGTCGTCGTACTCGTCCGAGTGGCCGATCGCCTTCTCGAAGATCGCCGGGTTGGAGGTGACGCCGCGCAGGCCGTCCTCGTCCACCAGGCGCTTGAGCCCGCCCTCCTGAACGAAGCCCCGGGCCACGAAATCGAGCCAGACGGCCTGGTCCTGTTCGGCGTGCAGTTTCTTGAGCGGGTTCATGCCTGGGTCTCCGCGTGGTTGTCGCAGATGTGGCCCGCACGGGGGCGCTGTCCAGGGGGTAGGATGAGCTAAGCTTGACTGTAGGGCCGAAAAACGATGTGCCGCGTCGCGTCTTAGCGCCGGACGGGCCAGAACGCCGCGACCGCGACCAGCACCCAGCCGAGGATCAGGATCATGCCGCCGCTCGGCGCCGCCATCGGGAAGAGCGGCTGTTGCAGCAACGCCCGCATCGAGAGGTCGCCGGAGAACAGCGCGAGGCCGAGCGCCAGCGCGAAGCCGGCGATCCGCGCCGGGACCGGATGCGCCCGTCCGCTCCCGGCGAGCAGGGCGAGTCCGAGGAGGGCGGGGGCGTGGAAGAGCAGGAACTGCGCCGCCGTGGCGAGGCTCGTCGCCCCGGCGATGTGGGCGGCCGCCGCCGAGAGGCCGACGCCGAGCGCGCCGGCGAGGCCGGCGAGCGCGATCAGCATCCGGTCGGCGAGAGGCATCATGCCTCGCCGCGCTCGGAGAGCAGCCGGGCGATGCTGGCGCGCAGGTCCGTCACGCCGTCGTCGGTGCGGCTCGAGGTCAGGATGATCTCCGGGTAGGCCGCCGGCCGCCGGGCGATCGCCGTCCTCGTCGCGTCGAGCCGGGCCTCGATCTCGTGCTTCTTGAGGGCGTCCGACTTCGTCAGCACGATCTGGTAGGAGACCGCGGCCTTGTCGAGCCCATCCAGCACCTCGGCGTCGATCGGCTTGATGCCGTGGCGCGAGTCGATCAGCAAGTAGACCCGGGCGAGGTTGGCCCGGCCGCGCAGGTAGTCGTGGATCAGCTCGGTCCAGGCCGCGACCTTCGCCTTCTCGACCGCCGCGTAGCCGTAGCCCGGCATGTCGACGAGGACGAGCTTGCCGCCGCCGATGTCGAAGAAGTTGAGCTGCTGGGTGCGCCCCGGCGTGTGCGAGGTGCGCGCCAGCGCGTTGCGGCCGGTGAGCGCGTTGATCAGGCTCGACTTGCCGACGTTGGAGCGGCCCGCGAAGGCGATCTCGTGCCCCCGCATCGGCGGCAGGATCGCGAGCTTGTCGGCGGCGTAGAAGAAGTCGGCCGAGCCGGCAAAGAGCAGCCGCCCCGCTTCGCGCAGGGCGGCCGCCTTCTCGGCCTCCGTTTGAGGCTCGTGCTGCATCAGCTCTTCGCGGCCTTGGGTGCGCGGGAGAACGTCGAGCGCAAGTTGTCCCACAGCTCCACCTTTACCCCGTTGCGCCGCATGATCACGTATTGCTGGATCACCGACAGGGTGTTGTTCCAGGCCCAGTAGATCACCAGGCCGGCCGGGAACGAGCCGAGCATGAATGTGAAGATGATCGGCATGAAGGTGAAGACCTGGGCCTGGACCGGGTCCGGCGGCGCGGGGTTCATCTTCATCTGCACGAACATCGTCACGCCCATGATGAGCGGCCAGATGCCGAGGTGGAGGAAGTCCGGCGGGGTGTAGGGCAGGAGGCCGAACAGGTTGAACAGCGAGGTCGGGTCCGGCGCCGCGAGGTCGCGGATCCAGCCGAAGAACGGCGCGTGCCGCATCTCGATGGTGACGAACAGCACCTTGTAGAGCGAGAAGAAGACCGGGATCTGCACCAGGACCGGCCAGCAGCCGGCGACCGGGTTGATCTTCTCCTTCTTGTACAGCTCCATCATCGCCTGCTGCTGCTTCACCTTGTCGTCGGCGTAGCGCTCGCGGATCGCGGTCATCTCCGGCTGGACGGCCTTCATCTTGGCCATCGAGACGTAGGAGCGGTTGGCGATCGGCAGGAACAGCAGCTTGAGCAGCAGGGTGACGATCAGGATCGAGACGCCGAAGTTGCCGAACAGCCGGTAGAAGAAGTCCAGCGCCTTGAACATCGGCTTGGTGATGAAATAGAACCAGCCCCAGTCGATCAGCAGGTCGAAGCGCTTGATGCTGAGCGACTTCTCGTAGCCGTCGATCGCCCCGACTTCCTTGGCGCCGGCGAACAGGCGCTGCTCCGACGACACGGTGGCGCCGGGGGCGAGCTGCTTGGCCTCGCCGAGGCTGCTCGCCTGGTAGACCTTGGTGGCGCCCTCGTCGCGCTCGGTGAAGGAGCCGGTATAGGGCGTCTTCTGGTCGGGGATCGCGGTGGCGGCCCAGTACTTGTCGGTGATGCCGAGGAAGCCGCCGGTCACGCCGGTCCAGGACAGGCCGCGGGTGCCGGGCGTGCCGAGGGGGTTCTCCTTGCCGAGCTTGTCGTAGGTGTATTCCTGCAGGCCCTTGTCGCCGAGCACGCCGATCATGCCCTCGTGGAGCACGTAGTAGCCCTGCGTGTGCGGCTTGCCCCAGCGCGAGACGAGGCCGTAGGGCAGGAGGCTGACGGCGTTGGCGCCCTTGTTCTCGACCGTGTCGGCGATCGTGAACATGAACTTGTCGTCGACCGAGATGGTGCGGCGGAAGGTGAGGCCGGCACCGTTGTCCCAGGTCAGGACCAGGGGCTTCTCGGGGGTGAGGGCGTCGCCCTCGGCGGTCCACAGCGTGTCGCCGCCCGGCAGCGGACCGGCATTCTGGCCGACCCAGCCGAACTCGGCATAGTACGGGTTGGCCGAGCCGGTCGGCGACAGCAGCTCGATGCGCGGCGACGCGTTGTCGACGGTCTCGTGATAGTTCTTCAGCAGCACGTCGTCGATGCGGCCGCCCTTGAGCGCCACCGAGCCGGCGAGCGCCGGGGTGTCGATGCGGACCCGCGGCGAGCGGGCCAGCGCCTCGGCGCGGCTCGCCGCCAGGGCCGGGCTGCCGTTGGGCGCCCCCGGCAGGGTGCCGGGCAGCGGGCTGGCGGGGCCGCCCTCGCGCGGGCTCGCCGCCGGGCCGTCCTTTGCGGCCTGCGCCTGCTTGGCGGCCTGCTCCTGCCGCTGGCGCTCCACCTGCGGCGCGCTGACGAAGTAGTTCCAGCCGAGGAGCACTGCCAGCGACAGCACCACGGCGATGATCATGTTCGTCTTGTCGTTACCCATGGACCCGCGACGCCTGCCGCCAAAAGAGCGGGGCCGACCGACGGGCCAAAGGCGGCCCGCGCGCATCCGGCCCTCACGACCAACACGACGAGGCGATACCGGCTTGCCGGCACCGCCTCATGAATTCCGTTTCGGGGGCGCGCCCTGCGGCGCGGCGTCGGCCCCGCCCGGGCTCCGCGCCCCGCCGCGACCCCGCCCCCCGCTCCGCGCGGGGCGACCGTGATCCTTCGAGGGATCCCGCGGCGCCTTCGGTTTCGTCACCACGCCGAGGGCCTGGCGGACGTCGTCGACCAGCTGCGCGAAGGACGCCGAGAGAGCGTCGCGCCGGCCGATCAGCACGACGTCGGCGGGCTTGTCCCGCTGCGCCGGGCCGGCCTGCGTCGCCGCGATCTGCGCCGCCACCTTGAGGCGGCGGCGGATGCGGTTGCGCTCGGTGGCGTGGCCCTCGCGCTTCGTCACGGTGAAGCCCACGCGCAGGCCGCCCGGCGGTCCATCGTCCCGCAGGCGGCCCTGCGCCGTCAGGCGCTCGGTATGGAAACGGCGGCCCTTGGCCGCCGCCAGATAGTCCGGGCGCCGGGTGATCCGGCCGACCGGCGGTTCACCGCCGGGCATCGCGGCGCGCTCGGGCACCGCGGGCTGCCCTTACGCCGACAGGCGCTTGCGGCCGCGGGCGCGGCGGGCGGCGATGACCTTGCGGCCGCCGACGGTGGCCATGCGGGCACGGAAGCCGTGGCGGCGCTTGCGCACGAGCTTGGACGGTTGATAGGTTCTCTTCACGGCATGTCTCCGAAGGCCGGGGCCGGCCGCGCTCCTGGCGCTGCCGAGGCCCTCGTGGTCCAGAATGTCTCGACGAAAGCGAACCGCGCCCGAATGGGGCGCGGTCACGTCGCGCCGGTGTATGGCGGAATGGCCCCTGCGAGTCAATCGCGTTAAGGATCCGCCCGGGCATCCGGCGGCGACCGCCGGAGCATGGTTTTTCGTAGGGAGACGCCGATGTTCGACGAGGCCGAGCGCGCAACGCGGCCGCGCAACGTGCACGAGATCGGCCAGGACCTCTCGGCCCTGTCGGTCTCCGACCTCGACGAGCGGATCGAGGCCCTGCGCTGGGAGATCGCCCGGCTCGAGGAGGATCGCCGCCGCAAGCAGGCCTCTCAGGAGGCGGCCCGGGCGGCGTTCAAGTTCTGAGGGTTTTCCCGGTCCCGGAACGGGACGTGTCCGGGCGCGCCCGTTCCGGCGCGGGACGGCAGGGGCGGGGTCGGAGAAGCCCGGCACCGGTCGCGTTCGTCGGCACGCGAGGCCGAGGCACCTATGCCGAGGCACCTATGAAGCGCGGTCCACGCTCCATCGCGACCTGACGACGCTCTCGTCCCAGCGATGCCGCCGCGGATGCAGGCTGGCCGGCGTCTTTCTTATCATGGCCCGCCCGGACTCGCCGGGGGGAGGGGAGGCGCCCGACCTCGAAGGCGTCGGTTCGTCCGGTTCGATCCCTTGCCCTCGCCCCGCCATCCCGTTGCCGCCTCGCCGCTTCCCCGGCGGGCGACCGACAGCGTTAACCATTTTTTAAGCCTTCCGGGCGATAACCAAGGCGGTCCAGCTTTCTGGATGTCGAGTGGTTTTTCTGTCCACTCTGTTTGATGCCTCCCTGTACGACTCTTTCGCCGCCCCATCGGGGCGGCTTTCTTTTTTCCGGCCCAGATTTCTCGAAGGGCTCGGGATCGTCCGTCCCCCGACCGCGTTGACGTTAAGGTTAACTTTTCGTTGACGGCGCGCGGCCCGCCCGATGGCGCTATCGTTGCGCCAGTCAGCCCGAGCGCACCGTGAATGTCCCGTACCGACACGGGACCGGCGTCGCGGTGGCACAGGAGGGATCATGGGCGTGATGGACGTGATGTTTCGGGACGAGCAGCCCACCGTGCGCTTCGGCGAGACGTTCGTGGCCTCCGAGGGCTTCAAGCTGCTGTTTCGCGAGGGCATGACCCTCGTGGAGGAGACCGCGGCCTATCTCGACGGACCCGGCCGCGACGAGTCGCGCCTCCTCGCCCGCCACGCCGCCCTGACCTATGCCAGCGAGAGCATGCGGCTCACCACCCGGCTGATGCAGATCGCCTCCTGGCTGCTGGTCCAGCGCGCGGTGTCCGAGGGCGAGCTGAGCCTGAGCGAGGCGGCCGAGGAGAAGACCCGGGTCCGCCTGACCACCGCCGAGACCAACGAGGCCACCCCGGTCCTCGTCGCCGAGCTGCCGCTGTCACTCCAGGCCCTGATCGGCCAGTCGAAGCGGCTGCACGCCCGCATCCTGCACCTCGACCGGCTGATCTCCGACGATCGCCCGACCCCCGAGCCGCGGGTGAGCCCGGTCTTCGCCCAGCACGACATGCTGCGCGTCGCCTTCGGCTGACGGCGCCCCCCCGGGCGAATCGCATCGCCGGCCTGTCCCCCGGGGCGGGCCGGCGATGCGATTCGCGCTCGGCCGGGGAGGGCGGTCGCCCGCATCCGGTGATGCCGGCGGCGAGCACGCGGGCACGAAAAAAGCCCCGGCCGCGAGGCCGGGGCTTTTTTCGCGCGAAGCAGCGGCCGTGAGGCTTACTTCTTGCCGAACGAGATGCCGGCGAAGCGCGAGTTGAAGCGCGAGAGGCGGCCGCCGCGATCCATGAGCTTCTGCTCGCCGCCGGTCCAGGCCGGGTGCGTGCTCGGATCGATGTCGAGGTTGAGGGTGTCGCCCTCCTTGCCGTAGGTGGAGCGGGTCATGAACGAGCTGCCGTCGGTCAGCACCACCTTGATGAAGTGGTAGTCCGGGTGCTCGGTCGCGGTGCGGGCCACCTTGGGGGTCGCGACCGACTTGCCGGCGGGGATCGCCTGCTTGGCGGCGGGGGCTGCTTGCTTTGCCATGACGAATTCCTAAAGAGTGCGACCCGCGCCGAACGCTCCGCTTCGGGCCGCGGCCATTGATCGCGCGTAATCGGATGAGCGGCGGCCTATACCTCACCTCCGTGCGCCAAACAAGCGCCGGCACCCGGACAGCACGACACCCGCACATGGCACGCCACATGGCACGATCCCCGGCACGATCCCCGGCCCGACCCGAGACCGCCCGTCCCCGCGCTGCCCTGGGGGCTCTCAAGCCCCTCTTCCCGTTCGCGGCGCGCTACAAGGGCCGCATCGCCGCGGCGGTCGTCGCGCTCGTCGCCGCCTCGGGGGCGACCCTGGTGGTGCCGATCGCGGTGCGGCGGGTGGTGGATCTCGGCTTCTCGCACGGCGAGGTCGGGATGATCGACGCCTATTTCGGCGGGCTGATCGGCGTGGTGGCGGTGCTCGCGGTGGCGAGCGCGGCGCGCTACTACTGCGTCGTGACGCTCGGCGAGCGGGTGGTGGCGGACCTGCGCGCCGCGGTGTTCGCGCGGCTGACGACCCTCGATCCCGCCTTCTTCGACAGGGCGCGCAGCGGCGAGCTGGTCTCGCGCCTCACCGCGGATGCCGCGCAGGTGAAGTCGGTCTTCGGCGTCTCGCTCTCGATCCTGCTGCGCAACCTGTTTCTGTTCACCGGCGCCATCGGCATGATGGTGTGGACGAGCCCGCGGCTCTCGGTGCTGGTCCTCGCCGCGATCCCGCTGATCGTTTTCCCGCTGATCCTCTCCGGCCGCGGGGTGCGCCGCCGCTCGCGGGCCGCGCAGGACCGGCTCGCCGACGCCTCGGCCTTCGCCACCGAGGCGGTGGGCGCCGTGCGCACCATGCAGGCCTTCGGCATGGCCGGCGCCACCGCCAAGCGCTTCGCCGCCGCGTCCGAGGACGCGTTCCTGGCCTCCCGCGCCTCCGCGCGGGCGCGAGCGCTGCTCACGGGCGTGGCGATCTTCCTGATCTCGGCCAGCGTCGTCGGCGTGCTGTGGTACGGCGCGCAAGGGGTGGCCGCCGGCACGCTCTCGGCCGGCCAGCTGTCGCAGTTCGTGCTCTACGCGGTGTTCGGCGCCAGCGCGCTCGGCCAGCTCTCGGAGGTGTACGGCGAACTGACCCTCGCGGCCGGGGCCGCCGAGCGCCTCGCCGAGATCCTCGACACCGTGCCGGCGATCGGCGCCCCCGACCGGCCCCGCGCCCTGCCGATCCCGCCGCGCGGCGAGATCGCCTTCGAGCGGGTGCGCTTCCACTACCCGACCCGGCCCGAGATGCCGGCCTTGCACGACCTCAGCTTCGTCGTGGCGCCGGGCGAGCGCGTCGCCCTCGTCGGCCCCTCGGGTGCCGGCAAGAGCACGGTGCTGCAGCTGCTGCTGCGCTTCTACGACCCGGAATCCGGCACCGTGCGGGTGGACGGCGTGCCGGTCGACGCGGCCGAGCCCGAGGCCCTGCGCGCCCGCATGGCCCTGGTGTCGCAGGACCCGACGGTGTTCAGCGGCAGCATCCTCGACAACATCCGGTACGGCCGGCCCGAGGCGAGCGAGGCCGAGGTCGAGAAGGCCGCGGCGCAGGCCCATGCCGACGGCTTCATCCGGGCTCTGCCGGAGGGCTACGCGACCCTGGTCGGCGAGCGCGGCGTCACCCTCTCGGGCGGCCAGCGCCAGCGCATCGCGATCGCCCGGGCGATCCTGAAGGACGCCCCGATCCTGCTCCTCGACGAGGCGACCTCGGCGCTCGACGCCGAGAGCGAGCGGGCGGTGCAGGCCGCGCTCGACGTGCTGATGAAGGACCGCACCACCCTGGTCATCGCCCACCGCCTCGCCACCATCCGGGCGGCCGACCGCATCCTGGTCATGGAGGACGGCCGCATCGCCGAGCAGGGCACCCACGACGCCCTGCTCGCCCGCGGCGGGCTCTACGCGCAACTGGCGTCGCTGCAGTTCGGGGCCGGGATGGACCCGGCGGGAGAGCGGCAGGTCGCGGAGGTGTAGGGGCTTGGTCGAGTGATGGGATCGATGTCGCGAGAGGGGTTCCTGCCCGATTCACGATCTCATCCCGAGATATCGATCGATCGGCGATCGAATGGCCTCGAAAGACGAGTCCGGGGATCGTTTCGGATTCCTGAATATCCTTCGGGATCGGTCGATTTCCAATCGACCGACAACTCAGGACGAGGCAGTTCGCGGAACAAAAAATTCAAACAAAGCCAAGCGAGATCTAAAACAACACCCGCCCCGTTCTGCGGGCTTTTTCTCTCCCGCATCCTCGGGGCGAGTCCGCTCCCGGCCGACCGGCGGGACGCCCGTCACCGCTCCGTCAGCTTCATCTCGATCCGCCGGTTGCGCGCATAGGCCTCCTCGCTCGTCCCGGCCTCGAGGGGCTGGAACTCGCCGAAGGCCCCGGCGAGCAGGCGCTGGGGCGGGATGCCCTTGCCCACGAGGTACTGCACCACCGCGATGGCGCGGGCCGCCGACAGCGCCCAGTTCGAGGGGAACTGCGACGACGCGATCGGCCGCGCGTCGGTATGGCCGTCGACCCGCAGCACCCAGGGGATGTCGGCCGGGATCTGGCGGTTGAGCTCCAGGATCGCGCTGGCGATCCGGTCGATCTCCGGGCCGGCCTCGGGTTTCAGAACCGCCTGTCCGGCGGAGAACAGCACCTCGGATTGCAGCACGAAGCGGTCGCCGACGATGCGGATGTCGGGCCGGTTGCCGAGGATCTGGCGCAGGCGTCCGAAAAAGTCGGAGCGGTAGCGCGCCAGCTCCTGCACCCGCTGGGCGAGCGCCACGTTGAGGCGGCTGCCGAGATCGGCGATGCGGGCTTGGCTCTCGCGGTCGCGGGTCTCGGAGGCCGCGAGCGCGTCCTCGAGCGCGGCGAGCTGCTGGCGCATCGCCGAGATCTGCTGGGTGAGGAGGTCGACCTGGCTCAGCGCCCGGGCGCTGGCGCCTTTCTCGGCATCGAGCTGGCGGCCGAGCTCGGCCGCCTTGCCCTCGGCGCCCTGGCCGCTGGCGAGCAGGCCTTGCAGGCGCGCCCGCTCGGCTTCCGACCCGGACAGGTTCGCCCGCAGGGAGGCGGCGCTCTCCTCCAGGGCCCGCTTGCCCGAGCGCTCCAGCGCCAGGAGGTCGGTGAGCTCCGAGATCTGGCGGTTCAGCCGCTCCAGCACCGTGTCGCGGCCCGACAATTCCTGCGACAGGAAGAACTGGCCGGTGACGAAGATGGTGAGCAGGAAGACGACGGACAGCAGCAGCGTCGTCAGGGCGTCGACGTAGCCGGGCCAGACGTTGAGCGCGCGGTCGCGCCGGACGAGGCGGCCGGCCATCAGGCGGGGTCTCCGGCGCTCACTCGACCTTCTCCCGGGCGAGGCGGTCGAGCACCTGCTTCAGTTCGCGCTCGCGGTTGGCCTGCGCCTCGACCCAGTCGCGGATCATCTGCTGCTCGGCCCGCATGTGCTGGACGAGGCCCTGGATGCCCTCGGCGAGGTTCGCCATCGCCTGCGTGCTCGCCCGGCTGTGGGTGGTACCGTCGCCGACCAGCGTGCCGAGCCGCGTCATCGCGTCGGCGACCTCCTTCAGGGCGGCCTCGCTCCGCGGCTCGCGCGGCGCGGGCTCGGGCGGGCGCGGCCCGGCCTGGGCGAGGGAGGCCGCCGCCGGCACGGTCACGGGGACCGGCACCGGGGCGGGCGCCGGACCGGCGGCGGTGACGAGCCAATCCTCCAGCTCGTTGTAGAACCGGGTATGGGCCTGGCCCGCCTGGAGGTCGAGAAAGCCGATCACCAGGGAGCCGGCGAGGCCGAACAGCGAGGCCGAGAAGGCCAACCCGATCCCCGACAGCGGCACCGCGAGGCCGCTCTTCAATTCATCGAACATCACCGCGGCGTCGCCGCCGCCGGCCCGCATCGAGCGGATCACGCCGCCCACCGCCGACAGGGTGTCGATGAGGCCCCAGAAGGTGCCGAGCAGGCCGAGCAGGATCAGGAGGCCGCCGACGTAGCGCAGGATCTCGCGCCCCTCGTCGAGGCGCGAGGCCACCGTGTCGAGGAGGGGCTGGAACTGCCCCTGCGGGTGGGGCCGGCCACTCTTCGCCTCGCGCAGCGCCGGGGCGAGCGCCGCGAGCACCCGGGGGCTTCCGGCATCGGGCGCGCCCTCCGCGACGCGGTTGGCGAAGCGCACCTCCCGGAAGAGCCGCTGCACCTGCCCGAAGGCCATCACGATGGCGATCAGCGTCGCGCCGACGATCAGGCCGTTGAGACCCGGATTGGCCATGAAGGCCGGCACGATCTGGCGGTACAGCACGAAGGCCAGGAACCCGGCCAGGACCAGGAACACCACCATGCGGACGAGGTAGATCCGCGGCGATGTCAGGGGAGGGGACGCAGCGCTCGCCGCCATCGCGGGCCGTACTCACTGTGGCGGACGGGGCCCGGAGGGGCGCCGCGCCCGGGATGCCGGGTCGCCGCCGCCCTGAAGGATCCCCCGGGGCAACGGTGCCGGCACTGTGCCGGGTGCCGCCGGGACGATCAAGCCGGCGCCGGGCTTGTCCTGCCCCGGCCGCGTCGTCCGAAAGTGCTTAGTCCACCGCGGATTCGCGGGTCCCGGGTGCGGTCAGTCCCAGTGCCGCGGCCAGGTCTCCTCGAGATGCGGCCCGAGGCGCACCGGGCTCACCCGGCGGGCGAGGCCGGTGGCGTCGTCGGTCTCGACCGCGATGCCGCACAAGGTGCCCTCGCCGGTCGCGGCCTCGAGGCGGCTGCCGGGGGTTTTCTGCAGGAAGCGGCGCACCGGCTCGTCCTTCTGCATGCCGAGCACCGAATCGTAGTCGCCGCACATGCCGACGTCGGACATGTAGGCGGTGCCGCCCGGCAGGATGCGGTGGTCAGCGGTGGGAACGTGGGTGTGGGTGCCGACCACCAGGCTCGCCCGGCCGTCGAGGAACCAGCCGAAGGCCTCCTTCTCGCTCGTCGCCTCGGCGTGGACGTCGACGATCACCGCGTCGGCGGCGTCGCGGAGCGGGCAGGCCGACAGCTCGCGCTCGGCCGCCGCGAAGGGATCGTCGAGGGGATCGAGGAAGATCCGCCCCATCACGTTGACGACGAGCACCCGGGCGCCGCTCTGGGTCTCGACCACCGTGGCGCCGCGGCCGGGGGTGCCGGGCGGGTAGTTCGCCGGGCGCACCAGACGCGGCTGGCGGGCGATGAACACCATCGCCTCGCGCTGGTCGAAGGAGTGGTTGCCGAGCGTCACCGCGTCGGCCCCGGCATTGATCAACTCGTCGCAGATGCTCTCGGTGATGCCGAAGCCGCCGGCGGCGTTCTCGCCGTTGATCACCACGCAGTCGAGGCGCCAGCGCTCGCGCAGGGCCGGCAGACGCTCGCTCACCGCCAGCCGGCCGGGCCGGCCGACGATGTCGCCGAGGAAGAGGAGGCGCATGGCGGTGGTCAGTCTCCGGTGGGGTGGATCAGGCCGGTCTCGGTCACGATCCCGTCGAGGGCCCGGTCGTACGGACCGTCGGGCACGACGGGCGTCTCCTGGGCCGCGAAGGCGATGCCGATGGCGAGCGCGCGCTCGCGCGCGTCGAGGCGGGCGAGCGCCCGGTCGTAATAGCCCTTGCCGTAGCCGATGCGGTGGCCCCGCCGGTCGAAGGCGGCGAGCGGCACCAGCAGCGCGCGGGGATCGACCACCGGCGCGTCCGGCCCCGGCTCGCTCAAGCCGAAGCCGCCGGTGCTGAGCGCGTCGTCCTCGGCCGCGAGGCGGAACACCAGGCCGTCGGCCGTCACCTGCGGCAGCGCCACCGCCTGGCCGCGGGCGCGCAGGGCCGCGATCAGCGGCCGCACGTCGACCTCGCTGCGGATCGGCCAGTAGGCCGACACGACCTCGGCGCGGGCGATCTCGGGAAGGGAGAGGACGATCTCGGCGATGCGACGGGAGGCGGCGTCTCGCGCCTCGACCGTCAGCCCGTCCCGCCGTGCCAGCGCCGCCTTGCGCAACGCGGACTTCGAGGGATCGGGGGAAGCGTCGGTCGTCATGCTGGTCCAGCGCGGGGCCACGAGAGCCGTTGGAGAATCGATCCCGGGAAACCTACGAAGTAGGTGGGCGCCGTTATGCCCCGGTCCACGGACCAGGGCAGTGACAGCTCCCGAGGGAGTCGATAAGGCCCCGGGGAATGTGTCTCCTGACGAGAGCCGCAGCCCCGCCGACCTCATGTAGCGCCGCGACGCCCGTTGCGAAAGGGGGCCGTCCGGGGGATTTGGGGGTGGATGCGCGGCGAGGCCTCCCGGGACCGCCGGTCCCGTCGAATGCCCCCTTCACGGATCGGACCAGCCAGGGATCGACCACCATGAGCTTCAAGGCCCTTCTCGCCCCCGTCTTCGTCCAGGTTCTCCTGACCTTCTGCCTGCTGTTCTGGACCGGGCGGGTGCGCTTCGCCGCGGCGCGGGCGGGGGCGGTCCGCGTGCAGGACATCTCGCTCGGCGAGCGGACCTGGCCGGCGCCGGTGCAGCAGGTCTCGAACGCGTTTGCCAACCAGTTCGAGCTGCCGGTGCTGTTCTACGCCGTCGTCGGGCTCGCGCTGGCGACGCGGCAGGGCGACACGCTGTTCGTCGGCCTCGCCTGGCTGTTCGTGCTGACCCGGATCGTGCACGCGGGCATCTACGCCACCAGCAACGTGGTGATCCGGCGCTTCCAGGCCTTCCTCGCCGGGGCGCTCGTGCTGCTGGCGATGTGGTTCGTCTTCGCCGTCGAGATCCTGCTCGCCTGACGGCAAGGTGCCGCTCGCCCGACGGCGAGAGGCAACAGGCCCGACGGACCGCCCCGGGCGCCGGGGACGATGCGCCTCCTCGCCTTCGTGGGGCGGGGAGGCTAAGGGGGCGGTCTCAGTAGCGCGGTGCCCGCGGCGGCGGGTTGCCGTATTCGAGCTGCGTCTTGGCGTCGTAGGGCCGGGGCGGGGGCGGCGTCAGGTCGACGGCCGGCGCCGCCGGGGCGGTGGCGCAGGCGCCGGCCGACAGCGCGATCAACGCGGCCAGACTCACGGCGAGGGCGGACGGAATGGGACGACGGATCATGCGGGCGATACTCCGGCCTTGGGGAACGAACGGCCAAGGTGTCGGGACCGTCCGGGCCGAAAGCTTGGCCGTGTCGGGCCGTTCCCGCGGCATGACCGTGGCGGTTTCGGGATCGGCGGTTTCGCGATGACCCCGGGCGCCCGCCTCTCCGCCGCCATCGAGGTCCTGGCCGACATCGCCGAGCGCCGCCGCCCGGTCGCCGACGCCCTCAAGGATTGGGGCCTCGCCCACCGCTTCGCCGGCTCGGGCGACCGCGCCACCATCGCCACGCTCGTCTACGACGCGCTGCGCCGCCGCGCCTCCGCCGCCTGGATCATGGGCGACGATTCTCCCCGCGCCGTGCTGATCGGCTCGCTGCGGCTCCAGCGCGGGCTCGCCGCCCAGACCATCGCCGAACTGTTCACCGGCGAGCGCTTCGCCCCCGCCCCGCTCACCGAGGCCGAGCGGACCCGGCTCGAGACCGGGACGCTCGGCGACGCCCCCGTCCACGTCGCCGGCGACGTGCCGGAATGGATCGTGCCGTCGCTGGCATCGGCATTCGGCGACGACCTCCTGCCGGAACTGCGGGCGCTCGCCCGCCGGGCTCCCCTCGACATCCGGGTCAACACCCTGAAGGCGAGCCGCGACGCCACCCGGGAGGCGCTGGCCCATCTCAACTCGGAGCCGACGCCCCTGGCACCGGACGGGTTGCGGGTGCCGCTCGGCGAGGACGGCCGCGGCCCGGCCCTCCACGTCGAGCCGGAATTCCTGGACGGCTGGTTCGAGATCCAGGACGAGGGCTCGCAGCTCGCCGCCCGCCTCTCCGGCGCCAAGCCCGGGATGACGGTGGTCGACCTCTGCGCCGGCGGCGGCGGCAAGACCCTGGCGCTCGCCGCCCTGATGGGCAACGAGGGCCGGCTCGTCGCCACCGACGGCGACCCGCGCCGCCTGGCGCCGATCCACGAGCGCCTGCGCCGGGCCGGCGCCAGGGCCGAGGTGCGCACGCCGCGCGGCGGCCAGGGAAAGCGCGATGCAGGCCGGCCCGACGTGATGGCCGACCTCGACGGCAGCGCCGACCTCGTGCTGGTCGACGCGCCATGCACCGGCGCCGGCACCTGGCGGCGCAACCCGGACGCCAAGTGGCGCCTGCGCCCCGGCAGCCTCGCGACCCGCGTCGCCGAGCAGGAGGCGGTGCTCGACCGGGCGGCGCGCCTGGCGCGGCCGGGCGGGCGGATCGTCTACGTCACCTGCTCGCTCCTGCCGCAGGAGAACGACGCGGCGGTGGCGGGGCTGGCGGCGCGGCGCGACGACCTCGCGCTGCGCCCACTCGACCTGCCGGCGTCCATCGCCGAGCGGGTGCGCCGCACCGCCCACGGGATCCAGATGAGCCCGGAGCGGACCGGTACCGACGGCTTCTATGTCGCGCTCCTCGAGCGCGGGCCGGATCGCTCGTGACGGGCCCGGCCGGGGTTTCCCGCCCCGGTCGGCATTTTTCTGCCGTGCATCTGCGATCGCTTCGCTTATGCAGATCGGACGAGGGGTCATCCCGGCCGGCGCGCCCTCCCGCGTCGCCGGGTCTTCGAGAGTGTCGGACGGTCGGCATGGTGCTGCATCGCAGGACGTTGCTCACGGGCGCGGCCGCCCTCGCCGTCGCGCCGGAGGCCGTGGCGCAACCGGTCGTCCCGCCGGCCGGGGATCCGCCCCTCGGGCACGATGCGCCGCCGCGGACCGCCCCCGGTTCCACCCTGGAGGTGTTGCGCCTCTGGCCCGGCAAGCCGCCGGGAGGAGGGGGGCCGAACCCCGAGGGCCCGCGCTTCGACGAGAGCCGCGAAGGGGTCGTCACCGGCGTGGTCGAGCCCTGCCTGCTGGTGATGCGCCCGGCCAGGCCCACCGGCAGCGCGATGGTGATCGCCGCCGGCGGCGGCTACCGCCGCATCGATCTCGGTCACGAGGCGGTGCCGGTCGGGCTCTGGCTCAACGGCCTCGGCGTCACCGCCTTCGCGCTGGTCTATCGTCTCCCGGGCGAGGGCTGGGCGGCGGGCGCCGACGCGCCGATCCAGGATGCCATGCGGGCGGTGCGGCTGGCCCGCGCCCGGGCCCGCCGCTACGGCTACGAGCCGAACCGGATCGGCGTGATGGGGTTCTCCGCCGGCGGCCACCTGATGGGCTCGGCCAGCACCCGCTTCGCCTCGCCGCTCTACGCGGCCGTGGACGAGGACGACGCGCTCTCGGCCCGGCCCGACGTCGCGGCGCTGATCTACCCGGTCATCACCCTGAAGCCCCCCTTCGACCGTACCTCGAGCCGCCGCGTCCTCGTCGGCGACAGCCCGACCCGCGTGGCCACCGAGGCCTATTCGGTCGAGACCCGCGTGCCGCCCGAGACTCCGCCGACCTTCCTGGCCCAAGCCGCCGACGACCCGATCGCCGTCGTCGAGAATTCGCTGCTGATGTTCTCCGCCCTGCGGGCCGTCGAGGTGCCGGTGGAAATGCACCTGTTCGAGCGCGGCGGCCACGGCTTCAACCTCGGCGTGCCGGGCTCCCCGGCCGCGGCCTGGCCGGGGCTGTTCGCCACCTGGGCGCGGCGGCGCGGGTTCATCCGCGCCTGAGACACCGGAATTTCGAACTCCGGCGCCATGGCGGTTACGACATCGCCATACCGCTCCTTCCAATCTCGATTGACACGCCCTCCGGCCGCGCCGCATCATCCCGGCCGTGAGCGAGCTGCCCCCCGACCCGAACCTCTCCGCCCCCCTCGGCCACCTGGAGGGCGATTCCCCGCCGGCCCCCGACTGGTTCCGGGATGCGGTCGCGGTCGCGCCGGAGGTCGGGCGCGTCACGGTGAAGGGCGCCCGCCTTGAGACCTTCGCGTGGGGGCCGCGCGGCCGGCCGGGGCTGATGCTGCTGCACGGCAACGGCGCGCATGCCGGCTGGTGGCGCTTCGTCGCGCCGTTCCTCGCCGGGCCGTACCGCGTCGCCGCCCTGTCCTGGTCGGGCATGGGCGGATCGGACTGGCGGGAGTCCTACGACCTCGACACCTTCGCCGACGAGATCGAGGCGGTGGCCGGGGAGACGGGCCTGTTCGCCGCCGGCCCGCCCGTGATGGTCGGCCATTCCTTCGGTTGCTTCCCGATGCTGACCGAGGCGGGGCGCGAGGCCGGACGCTGGCGCGGCGCGGTGATCGTCGACCCGCCGATCTTTTCCCCCGAGCGCCGCACCGGGCGCCGGCGCGAGGACGGGCGCTTCGCCCCGCACCGGATCTACCCGACCCTGGAGGCGGCGCTGGCGCGGTTCCGCTTCGCGCCGATGCAGCCCTGCGAGGCGCTCTACATCGCCGACCTGATCGCGCGGGAATCGCTCAAGGAGGTCCCCGGCGGCTGGAGCTGGCGCTTCGATCCCTCGCTCTGGGCCCGCCTCGTCCTGCCGGACCGGGCCGCGATGGTGAGGGAGGCCCGCTGCCCGCTCGCCCTCGTCACCGGCGACCGCTCCGACCTGATGCGGCCCGCCGACGCGGCCTACGTCCAGGGCCTGCTGCCGCCGGGCTCGCCCCGCATCGACCTGCCGGAGGCCTACCACCACGTCATGGTCGACCAGCCGCTCGCCTTCGTGGCGGCCCTGCGCGCCCTGCTGGCGGTCTGGCCGCCATGAAAACCTGGCCTCAATGAGAACCTGACCTCGATGAGAACCTGGCCGGCATGAAAAAAGGGCGGCCCCGCCCGGGGCCGCCCTCTCGAATCCTGGCGTCACGCGCGAGGCGTCAGAAGCAGCGGCGCACCTTGCGCACCACGACCCGGCCGAAGGGCCCGCGGGTCCGGGTCACCTTGACCACGCAGCGGGGGCCGCGGCGCACCACCCGGCGGGTGACGTACTGCGCCTGCTCGACCGAGACGGCCGGCGCGACGGTGCCGCCGGGGGCGACCGGCAGGGCCGAGGCCGGCGCGAGGCTCAGGCCGGTGGCGAGGGTGGCGGCGATCCCGAGGACGATGGCTCGCATGGCGAGTCTCCTTGTCTGGTGGGTTGGGGGCGCCTCCCTCGCCGTTAGCGCATGAACGTCCGGTTAATGCCGTGGATGCACCGGGGCCCCGCTCGCGCGACGCGTTGCGCGCGGGGCGGCCCTCGTCTAACTCATCGTCCCATGA
This sequence comes from Methylobacterium sp. ap11, assembly GCF_900110515.1. Lineage (NCBI taxonomy): Bacteria > Pseudomonadati > Pseudomonadota > Alphaproteobacteria > Hyphomicrobiales > Methylobacteriaceae > Methylobacterium > Methylobacterium sp. ap11. Next base: position 146,664 of record NZ_FOEB01000012.1, read on the forward strand.
CGACCGAGCACGACAAGATCCTCATCATCGACTTCGGCAGCCAGGTGACCCAGCTCATCGCCCGACGGGTGCGTGAGGAGGGCGTCTACTCCGAGATCGTCCCGTTCCAGGCGGCCGAGGCGGCCTTCGCGGCGATGAAGCCGAAGGCGGTGATCCTGTCGGGCGGGCCGGAATCGGTCACGGTCGAATCCTCGCCGCGGGCGCCGCAGGGCGTGTTCGAGGCCGGCGTGCCGGTGCTCGGCATCTGCTACGGCGAGCAGACGATGGCGGCCCAGCTCGGCGGCGAGGTCGAGGGCGGGCACCATGCCGAGTTCGGCCGGGCCGAGGTCGAGATCATCGCCGACAGCGCGCTGTTTCGCGGCGTCTGGCATGTCGGCGAGAAATATCCGGTCTGGATGAGCCACGGCGATCGGGTGACGAAGCTGCCCGACGGCTTCACCACCGTGGCGATCTCCCCCAACGCGCCCTTCGCGGCGGTGGCCGACGAGGCGCGAAAGTTCTACGCGGTGCAGTTCCACCCCGAGGTGGCCCACACCCCGCACGGCGCGCTCCTCATCCGCAACTTCGTGCGCGACATCGCCGGCTGCACCGGCGACTGGTCGATGGCCGCCTTCCGCGAGGAAGCGATCGAGCGGATCCGCGCCCAGGTCGGCAGCGCCAAGGTTTTGTGCGGCCTCTCCGGCGGCGTCGATTCGGCGGTGGCCGCGGTGCTGATCCACGAGGCGATCGGCGAGCAGGTCACCTGCGTCTTCGTCGATCACGGCCTGCTGCGCCAGGGCGAGGCCGAGGAGGTGGTGCGCCTGTTTCGCGACCACTACAACATCCCGCTCGTCCACGTGGAGGCCTCCGACCTGTTCCTCGGCGAGCTCGCCGGGGTCACCGACCCGGAGGTCAAGCGCAAGACGATCGGGCGCCTGTTCATCGACGTGTTCGAGGCCGAGGCCAAGAAGATCGGCGGCGCCGACTTCCTGGCGCAGGGCACGCTCTACCCCGACGTGATCGAGAGCGTGTCGTTCACCGGCGGCCCGTCGGTGACGATCAAGAGCCACCACAATGTCGGCGGCCTGCCCGCCCGCATGAACATGAAGCTCGTCGAGCCCCTGCGCGAGCTGTTCAAGGACGAGGTGCGGGTGCTCGGGCGCGAGCTCGGCCTGCCCGAGGCCTTCGTCGGCCGCCACCCCTTCCCGGGCCCGGGCCTCGCCATCCGCTGCCCCGGCGAGATCACGGGCGAGAAGCTCGACGCGTTGCGCAAGGCCGATGCGATCTACCTGGAGGAGATCCGCAAGGCCGGGCTCTACGACACGATCTGGCAGGCCTTCGCGGTGATCCTGCCGGTCAAGACGGTGGGCGTGATGGGCGACGGGCGCACCTACGACCACGTCTGCGCGCTGCGCGCCGTCACCTCGGTCGACGGCATGACGGCGGACTTCTATCCCTTCGACATGGCGTTCCTGGGCCGGGTCGCGACCCGGATCATCAACGAGGTCAAGGGCATCAACCGGGTGACCTACGACATCACGTCGAAGCCGCCCGGCACGATCGAGTGGGAGTGATCCGGCCCCGGACGGATCCGGTCTCGACCGTCGGTTGACCCGCCGGACTTAACATCGACGGCAGGGTTAGGTCGTCAAAGCGACTCAACGTCCACGACCAAATCGCCTAACCTGTCGCATCGGTGTCGTGGGCAACGGAGCCCGGGCACCGCGCGACGGAGCGAGTGACGATGCGGAGCGAGGCGAGCGCGGCGATGGCGGTCGAGACCGACGAGCCGATGACGGCCCCCGCCCTCCACGATGCCTATTCCAGCCTCGTCTGGGGCGCGGCCGACCAGGCCCTGTGCCTCCTCGATACGAACGGGCGGGTCGCGGCCTGGAATCCCGGCGCCGAGCGGCTGACCGGCTATCCGGCGGCGGAGGTCCTCGGGCGCCGCTTCGCCTATGGCGACGCGCCGGACGGGGAGGGGGCTGCCGCCCTCGCCGCCGCCCGCGAGAGCGGGCGCTACGAGGCCGAGGGCTGGTGGCCGCGGCGCGACGGCAGCCGCTTTCGCGCCCACACCGTCATCGCGGCGATCCACGACGGGGCGCGGCTCTCCGGCTACGCCCAGACCATCCGCGAGGTGCCGGCGCGGCGCGAGGGAAGCGACGAGATCGAGGCGGTCGCCCTGATCCTCGACCTCGCCCTCTCGACCATGTCGCAGGGCCTGTGCCTGTTCGACGCCGACCGGAAGGTGCGGCTTCTCAACCAGCGCTTCCACCAGATGTTTCCCGCCCCCGGGCGCGATCTCGTCGGCGCCCCGATCGAGGCGATCTGGGCGCTCGCCTTCGGCGGGCCCGAGGCCGGGCTCTGGCAGGGGGCGGCCCTGCTCGCCGGGCACCGGGGGTCGTTCGGCAACGGCGAGACGGTCGTGGTGGCGACCCCGGACGACCGGGCGATCGCGCTGGTGCGGCGGGAGGTCCCGGGCGGGGCCTTCGTCGTCACCTTCGAGGACGTGACGCGCCAGCGCCGGGCCGAGGAGGAGATCAACCGGCTCGCCCACCACGACGCCCTGACCGGCCTGCCGAACCGGGCGATGCTGTGGCGCCGCCTGCGCGAGAGCGCCGCCGAGGGCGCCCTGCCGGCCGGCACCGCGCTCCTCTTCCTCGACCTCGACGGCTTCAAGGCGGTCAACGACGAACTCGGGCATCAGGCCGGCGACGCGCTCCTGCGCCAGCTCGCCGACCGTCTCCGCGGGGCGCTGCCGGAGCCGGGCCTCGCCGCCCGGTTCGGCGGCGACGAGTTCGCGCTGCTGCTGCCGGGTGGGGCCGGCGAGCTGGCGGTGCCGCTGGCCGAGCGTCTGCTGATCGAGCTCGGCCGCCCCTACGACATCGAGGGCCAGCCGGCGCGTCAGGTCACCGCCAGCATCGGCATCGCGCTCGCCGACGGCACGGCGACGCCGGACGCCATGCTGCGCCAGGCCGATTGCGCGCTCTACGCCGCCAAGGGCGCCGGCAAGGCCGCCTGGCGCCTGTTCACCCGCCGGCTCGAGACCGAGCGCAGCGACGAGATGCGCCTCGAGCGCGACCTGCGCCAGGCGATCGCCGCGGGCCAGCTCGCCGTCGCCTACCAGCCGATCATCGACCTGGCGCAGGGCTCGGTGAATGCCCGCGAGGCGCTGTTGCGCTGGACGCATCCCGAGCGCGGCCCGGTCTCGCCCCGGCGCTTCATCCCGATCGCCGAGAAGTCCGACCTGATCCGCGAGCTCGGCCTGTGGGTGCTCGACCAGGCCTGCCGCGCCGCCGCCGCCTGGCCGGACGAGGCGAGGCTCTGCGTCAACGTCTCGGTCTACCAGCTCGGCGACGGCAGCCTGCCGCGGGCGGTACAGGAAATCCTCAGGCAGACCGGGCTGACGCCCCGGCGCCTCGAACTGGAGATCACCGAGACGGTGCTGAGCACCACCGCCGGCGGCATCGTCGACGATCTCCGGCTCCTGCACGACATGGGGGTGAGCGTGTCGCTCGACGATTTCGGCGTCGGCTTCTCGTCGCTGGCCCGGGTCCGCGCCTTCCCGATCGACCGCATCAAGATCGACGGCTCGTTCGTGCGCGACGCGGTCGAGCGGCCGGATTGCCGGGCGATCGTCGGCATCGTCGCCGAGCTCGGCCGGCGGCTCGGCATCGAGACGGTGGCGGAGGGCGTCGAGACCCCGGCCCAGCTCGCGGTGGTGCGCGAGGAGGGCTTCACCGAGGCGCAGGGCTACCTGTTCGGTCGCGCCGTGCTGCCGGCCGCCCCGGCGGCTCGCGCCGCCGGGGCGTGAGGACCGCGCCCGGACGGGCGTGAGGCGACGCCCGCGAGGGCGTCGCCGATCCGGTCAGGAGATCGGCCCGGTGTGCTTCTCGAGGAGCGCCCAGGCGTCGTCGCCGAACTTGCCCTTCCACTCCTTGTAGAACCCGGCCGATTGCAGCTTGGCCTGGAACGCCTTGGTGTCGACGTCGCGGATGTCGAGGCCGCGGGCCTTCAGGTCCTGCTCGGTCGTGCCGGCGCGCTGGGCCATGTCGGCGCGCTGGGCCACCGCCTGGGCGTTGAAGTGCTTGGCCACCACGGTCTTCACGTCCTGCGGCAGGCCGCGCCAGATCTTGCCGTTCGACAGGAGCCAGAAGCCGTCCCACATGTGGTTGGTCTTCGAGAGGTACTTCTGCACCTCGTAGAGCTTGGCGCTGTCGATCAGGGTCAGCGGGTTCTCCTGGCCCTCGGCGATCCGGGTCTGCAGCGCCGAATAGACCTCGGCGAAGTTGATCGTCATTGGGGCGGCGTCGAACGCCTTGAACATCGAGGTCCACATCGGGCTCGGTGGGACCCGGATCTTGAAGCCCTTGAAGTCCTCCGGCTTGAGGATCGGGCGGCTCGACGAGGTGGTCTGGCGAAAGCCGTTCTCCCAGATCCGGTCGAACGCGAACAGGCCCGACTTCTCGATCTGCGCCCGGACATGGGCGCCGAGATCGCCGTCCATCGCCGGCCACAGCTTGTCGTAGGACGACCAGGCGAAGCCGACGCCGCTGATCGAGGCCGCCGGCACCAGGGTGGCGAGGATCAGCGGCGAGAGGGTGAAGAACTCCAGCGCGCCCGAGCGCAGCTGGCTCAGCATGTCGGTGTCGCCGCCGAGCTGGTTGTTGGGAAACAGCTTGATGTCGACCTTGCCGCCGGTCTCCTCGCGGATCGCGTCGGCGGCCTTGGTCATGTAGACCGTCAGCGGGTGGCTGACCGGGGTGTTGTTGGCGGCCTTGAGGCTGAACTCGGCCGCGTGCGCCTTCGTGATGCGCAGCACCGCCGGGCCCGCGACGGCGCCGGCGACGGCGAGATGCAGCGCGCGGCGGCGCGTGAGCGTGGTCATGGCGTCCTCCTGGTCGGCCCGCTTCGCCGCGAGCCCTTTGCGATTGCCCGCGTCTTCGGTCGCGCGGGTCCATCGAGGCTTAAAGCACGTTTTTTCCGGCCCGGCATCCATCGCACGGGCCTCGGGCGGCACGTTTCTCCTCCCGCGCAGGCCCGACCTTTCGCGGGCGCCGAAATGCTCTAAGGAGAGGCACCGCATCACGCGGGCGGCGCTTCGACCGGGCGCCGCGTCCCCGTCCGCCGCGCGGCCGGGCCCGAGGCGATCGGGCCGCCCGCCCGAAGGTCCGCTTTGCCGCCCGCCATGCCGCTCGTCCGCTCGATCCTGTTCACCGTCGCGTTCTACCTCGTGACCGCCGCCCTCCTGATCGGCGGCCTGCCGCTGCTCGTCAGCCGACGCAGCGTGATCTGGCTCGCCCAGACCTGGGGCCGGATCGTCCTGCGGCTGCTGCACGCCATCGTCGGCCTCAAGGTCGAGTTCCGCGGCCTCGAGCATCGCCCGGCCGGCGGCGTGCTGGTCGCCGCCAAGCACCAGTCGGCGCTGGAGACCCTGGCCCTCGTCACGGTGCTCGACGACTTCACCTACATCCTCAAGCGCGAGCTGATGTGGCTGCCGCTGTTCGGCTGGTACCTCGCCCGCAGCGAGATGGTGGCGATCGACCGCTCGAAGGGCTCCCGGGCGCTGGCGCTGATGAACGAGGAGGCCGCCGCCGCGATGGCCGACGGCCGTCGCCTGATCATCTTCCCGGAGGGGACGCGGCGCGCGGTCGGCGCGCCGCCGGCCTACAAGTTCGGCGTCGCCCACATGTACGACCGCCTCGGCGTGCCCTGCCTGCCGGTGGCGCTCAACACCGGCGTGTTCTGGGGCCGGCGCCGCCTGACCTACCGGCCCGGCACCGCCGTCATCGAGTTCCTGCCGGTGATCCCGCCGGGCCTGCCCCGCGAGACGTTCCTGCCGACCCTCCAGGAGCGGATCGAAACCGCCTCCGACGCCCTGGTGCGCGAGGCCGATCCCCGGGCCGCCGCGACGACGATCCGCGCCGCGCAGGACTGACGCGCGGCGCCTCCCGGCCGGGTCGAGCACAGCCGTAGCACCCGGGCGCACCACGCAACATGAACTCTTCGTAACCTCGCAACGGTTTTGGCCACTCGTGCATTTCATGGTCCTCACAACAGGAGGATATGATGCGTTGGAGCATGGTTGCTGGCGCCGCGATCCTGTCTCTCGGTGCCGTCGTCGGCACGGGAACGACCGCCGAGGCGCGTGACGGCTGCGGCCCCGGGTTCCACCGGAACTGGCGCGGCTGGTGCCGCCCGAACCTCGGGCCGCGGGTCTTCTACGCCCCGGTCGTCGGGTACCGCACCGTCGTCGTCGGCCCGCGCTGGGGCTACGGCTACCGTCGGGTCGGCTGGCACCGGCCCTGGGGCTACGGCGGGTACCGGCGGGTCGGCTGGCATCGCCCGTGGGGCTATGGCGGCGGCTGGCACCGCGCCGGCTGGGGCGGCGGCTGGGGCCACCACGGCTGGCATCACCGCTGGTGAATGAGGGCGGCGGCCGGGTTTTCCGGCCGCCGCGCCCCGCCGCGCCTTGAACCTCACCCGCCCGCTCTCCAGATCTTCGTCATGCTGGTCGGTCGTGCTTGACGGCCCCATAGAATCGGAACTAGGCTGGAACAAATGGCGAACAAACGAGCCCTGTCCTGGTCGGTGGCGATGCGGGACATCCAGAACGACCGCGCGAGGAGATCGGACGTGCGTGAGGAGCGCCTGAGAACGGCCACGAGCCTGCGGGGAACCCCGGCCCTGCCGCTGAGCGCCTGGCGCGGCCAGTCCGGCCGCCGCTACGTGGTGGGGATCCATGCCCTGGACGACGACCCGTCCGAGGTCGGTGACGCGGTCGTGATCGCGGTGCGCCGCGGCGGCGACGGGACCGCCGAGCTGGTGGCGGTGGCGGCCGCCGGCGAGACCCCGCGCGAGCGCCTCGCTCGCGGCTGGCTCACCCGGGCCCGCGCCCGCGGCGCGACCGAGATGCACGTCCATCGCCTGGCCGAGGACGCCGCGGCGCGCCGCGCCGTGGTGGCGGATCTCGGCGGCGCGGTCGCCTGACCCGCCCCGACGCGGGTCCTCAGTAGATCGGGCCGGACGACCAGGTCGGGCTCGAGAGCGGCAGCGGCTCAGGCAGGGCCCGGGGTTCGGCGGCCAGCGCCGGCCGCGGCGCGTGCGGCGGAGGAGAGGTGTAGGCCTGGACCGGGGCCGGTCGCGGCGCCGGGGCGCGGGCGACCTTCGACCCGGCGTCGCGGGCGCTCGTCGGCGATACGCCGTAGGGGTCGTCCTGCTCGACGTCGATCGGCGCCGGATCGGGGGCGGGTTGCCAGGCCGGCTTCCTGCGGATCGGCGAGAGGGGCGTGCCAGGGGGCGGCAGCTGCGACTCGTACTTGATCAGCGGCTTGCAGATGCGCCGCAGGCCGCGGGGATCGTGCCGGGCCAGATCGAGGTGCAGGTGGTCGTAGTGGTAGATGTTCGAGCCCGGCCCCAGCACCGTGGTGAAGTGGTTGCAGGCGCCGAGAAAGACCTCGCGCAGAAAGCCCTGCTCGGCTTCCGTGCCGCGCCAGCCGCCCTTCACCGTCACTACGTAGCCGTCGGCGAAGCGGAAGGACATCACGTCGACGGCGTTGCCGAACGAATGCTCCGAGAGCTTCGCGCCGACCTGGTTGTTGCGGCCGCGGCAGGAATACGAGCCGGAATTCATCTCGACCACCGGCTGGCCGAAATAGATCTGGGCGGCCGGCTGAACCGTGCCGGCGAGCCAGGCCTCCACCTCCGGGATGATCGGGCAGGCCAGCGTCATGCGCTGCTTGAGCGCGACGGTGCCGCCGGCGAGCCGGGTCACCCGGAACGGGTGGACCATGCCGCAGACGCCCGGCCCGTCGATCTCCTTGACCGGCTGGATGTCTTCGCTCGCACGAACGAGCTTCTGGGCGAGACAGACCTCTTCGGCCTGATTCCGCCAGGGTTCGCGCTGCTCAAATCGATTGAGCGCGCATCCGGTGAGCCCCAGGCCGAAGAGCGTGAAGGCTGAGAACGCTACGATGCCACGACGCATGGTGCGTAACATGCGCCCGATGCCGTAAACGCCCCGTCAACCGTCGCCGTCAGCCCTTGGCCCGGGATGGGGCGGTCCGCTCACGCGAACCGTTTGGCCCCCGCCACGCACAGGACCACGAGCCCCGTGACCGCGATCATCGCCGGGGCGACCGGCTCGGCGAGGAGCAGGCCGGCCAGCGCCAGGCCCAGGAACGGCTGGAGCAGCTGCAGCTGGCCCACCCCGGCGATGCCGCCGCGCGCCAGGCCACGATACCAGAACACGAAGCCGACCAGCATGCTGAACACCGAGACGTAGCTGAGCCCGAGCCAGGCCGGCACGCCGATGCCATCGAGCGCCGCCGGCCGGGTCGCCAGCGCCAGCGGCCCCATCACCGGCAGGGCCAGCACCAGGGCCCAGCAGATCACCTGCCAGCCCCCCAGACGCCGCGACAGGGCGGCGCCCTCCGCGTAGCCGAGCCCGCAGAGCAGGATCGCGGCGAGCATCAGGAGGTCGCCAGCGAGCGAGGCCGCGCCGCCCTGGACGAGCGCGAAGCCCGCCACCGCGCCGCTGCCGAGGAGCGAGAACAGCCAGAAGGCCGGCCGCGGCCGCTCGCCGCCGCGCAGGACCCCGAACAGGGCGGTGGCGAGCGGCAGGAGCCCGATGAACACGATCGAATGCGCCGAGGTGACGTGCCGGAGCGCCAGCGCCGTGAGGAGCGGGAAGCCCAGCACCACGCCGAGAGCCACGATGGCGAGCGACGGGAGGTCGCCCCGCGCCGGCCGTGCCTGCCGCAGGCCCCACAGCAGGGCCGCCCCGAGCCCGGCGGCGATCACCGCCCGGGCCGAGGTCAGGAACAGCGGCGAGAACCCGCCCACCGCCACCCGGGTCGCCGGCAGCGACCCGCTGAAGATCGCCACCCCGAGGAGCCCGCTGCCCCAGCCGTCCGCGTGCCGCTGCATGATCCGCCATCCGTTCCGCCGACGCGCCTCGTCGGGACGCCCTGTGTCGAGCGGGATGGGTATCGTCGCCCCCCTGGCCCCGGAAGGCACGGTCCCGTACGGTTGAACCGAACTGTGTGGGTCGCAACGACCGTACGGTGAGGGATGCGACAATGGAAGGCGGCCGGACGGCCGACGTGATGCGCACGATCCGCGGGCGGATCGCCGCGCGGGGGCTGGCGCCGGGCGAGCGGCTGCCCTCGATCCGCGGGCTCGCCACCAGCATGGGCGTCTCGCCCTCCACGGTGGCCGAGGCCTACGAGCGGCTGGCGGCGGAGGGGGCGGTGCGCTCGCGCCCGGGCTCGGGCTTCTACGCGGCCTCGTCCGCCCCACCTCCGACGCTGGCCGAGATCGGCCCGCGCCTCGACCGGGAGGTCGATCCGTTCTGGGTCTCGCGGCAATCCCTCGACGGCGAGCCCGACGCGCCGAAGCCCGGCTGCGGCTGGCTGCCCGCCTCGTGGATGCCGGTCGAACCCCTGCGCCGCGCCGCCCGCGGCCTCGCCCGGGCCGAGGGCGCGGTCCTGACCGATTACGGCACCACCCGGGGACCGGCCGGCCTGCGCCGTCTCCTGGCGCGGCAATTCGCCGAGGAGGGGCTGCCGGTCGGCCCGGACCGGATCCTGCTCACCGGATCGGGCACCCAGGCGGTCGACCTCGTCTGCCGCCTGCTGTTGCGCCCGGGCGATGCGGTCCTGGTGGACGATCCCTGTTACTTCAACTTCCAGGCGCTGCTGCGCGCCCACCGCGCCACCGTGATCGGCGTGCCCTGGACCGAGGCCGGGCCGGACCCGGAGCGCTTCGCGCAAGCCGCCTCGCAGAGGCCGCGCCTCTACCTCACCAACTCGGCGCTGCACAACCCGACCGGCGCCACGCTGTCGCCTGCCATCGCCCACCGGATCCTCAACGCGGCCGCCGCCCACGACGTCACCATCGTCGAGGACGACATCTTCGCCCCCCTCGAACCCGAGCCCTCGCCGCGGCTCGCCACCCTCGACGGGCTGGAGCGGGTGATCCGCATTGGCAGCTTCTCCAAGACGCTCTCGGCCTCGGTCCGCTGCGGCTACGTCGCGGCCCGCCCCGACACGATCGAGGCCCTGATCGACCTCCAGGTGGCGACGCATTTCGGCGGGGTGAGCCCGGTCGCGGCGGAACTCGTCGCCGGGGTGCTGGGCGACGGGCAGTACCGCAAGCACCTCGACGCCCTGCGCCGCCGCCTCGCCCGGGCCCGGCGCGAGACCGCCGAGCGGCTCGCCTCCCTCGGCATCCGGCCCTGGCTGATGCCGCGGGGCGGGTTCTACCTCTGGTGCGCGCTGCCCGACAGCCGCGACGCGGCGGGCGTCGCCCGGGCGGCCCTGCGCGACGGCGTGGTGCTGGCGCCGGGCGACGTGTTCAGCGTCTCGCGCACGGCCTCGGACCGGATGCGCTTCAACGTGGCGCAGATGGGAGATGGTCGGGTGATGCCGGTGCTGTCCCGCGCCCTGGCGGGGCCGGAGGCCTGAATATCGCCAGGAGAGTGGTGCGGGCGGTCGGACTCGAACCGACATATCCGTGAGGACGGCGGATTTTGAGTCCGCTGCGTCTACCAATTCCGCCACGCCCGCGCGCGGTGAAGCCCCTCTCCTCTGCCGTGCGAAGCGGGAGCGTGTCAATCCCGGGCGGTGCGGCCGCCGGCCGGGCGGTGCGGGCCGCGCGACTCCTTGCCGGGACTGTCCTTCGGTGCCGCCGTCTCCGGGGCCTGGTTGATGCCCGGCGCGATGCCCGGTGCGATCTGGTCGGCGCTCGGCGCCGTCTTCAGGTCGGGGGTGGGAAGGGTCGAGACGTCGTGCGAGCCCTTCACGGTCGTGGTGACGCCCGCCGGCGACACCGCGGAATCGTCCTTCCGCCGCGGCCCGATCCGCGCGAGGAAGTCGGTGAACACGGTGCGCAGGCGGTCGTCGTGCTCGGCATAGGCGCCGACCGAGACGGTCGCCGTCATGCCGGCGACGAGGGCGACGGTCGCCGGCACCGTATCGATGCGGATGCGCACCGGCACCCGCTGGGCGAGGCGGACCCAGGTATAGACCGGATCGACGCTCGGCAGGCCCTGCGTGCTCGCCGCGGCATTGGAGGTGCTGATGCCCCGGGTGATGCTCTCGACCCGGCCGCGGATCGGCGCGGCGTAGCCCATCAGCGCCGCGGTCGCGGGATCGCCGACCCGGATGTGATCCATCTTGGTCTCCTCGAAGTAGCCGTCGATCCAGTACGAATCGGCGTCGATGACCGAGATGTTGCGGGTGCCGGCACTCGCGTAGTCGCCGACCCGCAGGAGCAGGTTGGTGACGTAGCCGTTGACGGGGCTCCTCACCTCCGTGCGCTTCAGGTTGATCTCGGCCTGGGCGGCCTGCGCCTGGGCCGCCGCGAAGGCCGCCTCCGCCTGCTTGGCGGTGCCGGCGAATTGCTGCTTCTCCTCGATCGAGGTCGAGACCGTGGTCAGCGCCTCGCGCCGGGCGGCCTGGGCGCGCTTGACCTGAAGGTCGGCGGCGCGGTTCTCGACCTCGGCCTTCGCCGAATCGAGGGCGATCCTGAAGTCGAGCGGGTCGATCACGTAGAGCACGTCGCCCTTGCGCACGAGCTGGTTGTCGACCACCCGCAACTCGGTGATCTGGCCCGAGACCTGGGGGGCGACGCTCGCCACCTGCACCCGGACCCGGCCGTCCCGGGTCCAGGGCGCGGTGACGTAGTATTGCCAGACGACCAGGGCGGCGCCGGCGGCGAGCGCCAGCACCACGAGCGTCGCCAGGATCCGCAAGGCGCGCCGTCCCCGGGTCGTCCGCTTGACCGCCACGATTCTCTCCTCAGACCAGCACGATCAACAGCGCCAGGATGCAGACGTAGATCCCGGCTTCCGCCAGCGGCGGGTTCGCGAAGGCGCGCTCGAACCGCAGCGCCCGCAGGAGCGGGCGCAGGACCAGCAGGATCGCCAGAGCGAGCGCCGCATAGGCGACGAAGGGGGAGACCAGCACCCCGCCGACCGTCAGCTCGTGGAACATGACCTATCCGCGACCCCACAGGCCGAGGCGCCGCAGCACGCGGCCCTGCCCCTCGACGACATAGGACGCGGTGGCGAGATCGGCCACGACGCGGGTCGCGGTGCGGCGTGATTCCGTCGGGCCGGCGCGGCCGGCAGCGAGGAGCGCGGCGCCGGCCGCCCGCAACGGTCCGGCCTCGGCCGCGCGCAGGGCCGCCCGGGCCTGGCGCACCGCGCCGTCATAGGCCGGCACCTCCGCCAGCCGGTTCAGGCCGGCCTGCGCCCCGGCGGCGGCGGTGTCGAGCGCGGCGAGCGCGAAGGCGTGCCGCAGGGCGGCGCGGCGCACCGCCCCGGTGGTGCCGCCCCAGCCGGCGAACTGCACCAGCCGGTCGGCGTCGAGGTTGACGCGCTCGTCGGCCTCCTGCGGCTCGCCCGACAGCGCCTCGACCACGTCGGCCCGGGCGGCATCGAGCGACCAGCGCCGGCGCTGGGCGTTCGTCGTGGGCAGGACGATGCGGATCACCAGGAACAGGATCAGCCCGGCGACGCAGAACAGCACGCTCGACGTCAGGTAGGATTCCGCGCTGTAGGGCTGAGGGTTGGTCGGCGCCAGCACGACGGGGAAGAACACCAGCAGGATGAAGCCGAGGCTCGCGGTCTTCGGGCGCAGGCTCAGGAGGCAGGCGGTGACGATCACCGGCGCCATGGCGATGGCGAGCAGCGGGAAGCCCTGGCCGCCGTCGAGGATCAGGAACTCGACGATGCCCGCGCAGGCCGCGGCGAGCGGCATGCCCCACAGCGCGCCGGTGGCGAAGGCGACGGGATTGGGGTTGATCGAGGCGAGCGCGGCGAAGGCCGAGACCTGGAGCAGGGCCGCCGAGGTGGCGGGCCAGCCGCTGAGCACGAACAGCGCCGCGCTGATCGCGATGGTGATGACGACGCGGGCGGCGTTGCGCAGCGCGTCGGGAAAGTCGCGGTGGACGGGGAGCCGCATGTCGCGCAGCGGCGCCCGGCCGGTCTCCAGCGCGTCGATCCCGTCCTCGGCGAGCCGGTCCTGGCGCAGGAGGTCGATGGCGCGGCGCAGCCGCAGCACCGCATCCGGGTTCGCATCCTCGCGCTCGGCGAGGGCGTCGAGACGGGCGACGAGGGTCGGCAGCGCGTCCCGGTCGCCGTCGAGGCCGGCGAGCACGCTTGCCCGCAGGTCGTCCGGATCGCCGGAGCGTGCCACCGCCAGGGCGAAGGAGCGCGCGGCGGCGACCGAGGCGAACAGGGCCGCCACCGCGCTGCGGGCCCCCGCCGCCCGGTTCGCGCCGTCGTGGAACTCGGTCGCCACCACGCCGATCGCGTCGCGGGGGGCGGCCGCGAGGCGCATCGCCTCGGCCGCCGCCTCCGGTCCCGGATCGCCGTCCCGCACCGCCCGGCGGACGAGGTCGCGCACCGCCTCGCGGGCCTTGCCCATCCCGGCGCTGAGGTCGGGGAAGATGGAGGGCGCGGCGAGCGCGTCGTTGATGAAGGTGATCGCCACGATGCCTAGCGTGATCGCGGCGACCCGCTCGACCCCGGTGGCGAAGACCGATTGCGGCGCGTCGATGTTGTTGATGGCGATGATCGCCACCGTGTAGCCCGACAGCATGGCGCCGTAGGCCTTGGTGCCCTGGAGGTAGTTGGCGGTGAACACGCACAGCCCCATCCAGAGCGCGAAGGCGACCAGCATCTCGACCCGATCCTGCCCGAACAGGGCGGCGAACAGGATCGCGACCGCGAAGCCGACCAGCGTGCCGAGGAAGCGGTAGGCGGCCTTCGACAGGGCCTGCCCGCGCCGGGGCTGGGCCAGGATCGCCACCGTGACGGCGGCCGAGGACGCGCTCTCGAGCTGGAGCCAGAACCCGGCATAGAGCGCCAGCATCATGGCGAGCCAGATCCGCACGGCATAGGCCCAGGACGAGAGCGGCGGCGGCTCGATCCGGTCGAGCAGCGCGTCGATCCAGCTGCGACGCAGCGACCCCTCAGCCATCGCGTGCCGCCGATCCGGATGCAATCACCGAATACGATGTTAGGGTGGGGGTGGCCGGACGGCAACGATCCGGCGCGCGGCGCCGCGCCGCGACGGAACGAACAGTCGAGGAAGCGCCGATGAGCAAGCCTGAGATCCGCGTGGCCACGTTCGCGGGCCCGGGGGCGGAACCCGTCATCCAATCGGTGCCGTGGCCGAAGGTTCCGCGCAAGGCCGCCCTGATCAAGGTCGGCGCCTGCGGGGTCTGCGGCACCGACCAGCACATCCTCAAGGGCCATTGGCCCAAGCCCCTGCCGTGGCCGTTCACGCTCGGCCACGAGATCGGCGGCGTCATCGTCGAGAAGGGCGAGGAGTTCACCGCCGACTTCATGGAGAAGCCGCTCCAGGTCGGCTCCAAGGTGATGATCCCGCCGCTGATGCCGTGCGGGCACTGCTATTACTGCGTCCACTACCCCGAGCAGGCCAACAAGTGCCTGACGCCGGTCTATTACGGGCGCTATCTCGGCTTCGACAAGGCGCCGCACCTGTGGGGCGGCTGGGCCGAGTACGTCTATGTCGACCTCGAGATGCTGCCGGGCACCAAGGTCTACAAGCTGCCCGACGACATGTCGCTGCGCCTCGGCGCGCTCTCCGAGCCGCTGACCTCCTGCATCCGCGCCTTCAACCGGGCGACGAAGGCCGGCGGCTTCAAGTGGGGCGACACGGTGGTCATCCAGGGTTCCGGCCCGATCGGCATCCTGGCGGTGGCGGCCGCCCAGGAGATGGGGGCCGGCCGGGTGATCTGCGTCGGCGCGCCGGAGGAGCCGCGCCTCGCGCTCGCCCGCAAGTTCGGCGCCGAGGCCACCGTCGACATCACCGAGGTCACGACGCCCGAGGCCCGCATCGCGGCGGTCCGCGAGATCGTCGGCGGCTTCGGCGCCGACCTGGTGATGGATTGCTCGGGCCATCCGAGCGCGGGACCCGAGGGCATCGAGTTCCTGCGCGACGGCGGCACCTACGTGGAGATGGGCCAGTTCACCGATGCGGGGAAGATCGAGACCTCCTGGCACCGGATCTGCTCCAAGGACCTCAACGTGCTCGGCTCCTGGGCCTTCACCGGCAACGACCTGCCGCTCGGCGTCGACATGCTCTACCGCGCCCGGGACAAGTATCCCTGGCTCGAGATGCAGACGGTCTATCCCTTCACCCAGGAAGGCGTGTCGCAGGCGGTGAAGGACGCGATGGCGATGAAGACGGTGAAATCCACCATCGTGCCGTTCCCCGAGCTCGTCGCGTGACGGAGCGTCCGCGCGCCTGACCGCATGGCGGGGCGGGCGCGAAGGCGCTAGGTCGAGGCTTCGCGATTCGTCGAACCCGGAGCCCGCGCCGTTGCGTCCCGTCCTGCTCGCCGCCCTTCTCGCCTGCGCGCCCGTGCTCGCCCACGCGCAGGCGGGTCCCCAGCCCGTCGGGCTCTGGCTCACGCCCGCAGGCGATTCGCAGATCCGCATCGCCCGCTGCGGCGCGGGCTATTGCGGCACGATCGCCAAGGTGATGGCCGGCGAGACCAGGGACATCCACAACCCGGATGCGAGCCAGCGCGGCCGCAGCCTCGTTGGCGTCGCGCTGACCCGGGACATGCGCCCGTCTGGAGAAGGCTGGGAGGGCTCGCTCTACAATTTTCGCGACGGCAAGACCTATTCGGGCAAGCTCGCCATGAAGGGGCCGAACGTGCTCGAACTGTCGGGCTGCGTGCTGGGCGGGCTGATCTGCAAGAAGCAGCTCTGGACGCGGGTGGATTAGAGCATCTTCCGACGAAGTGGATGCCGGCATGCAGGCGTTCCGAGAGGCTCGCCCCTTTCCCGGATCTCCTTCCGCTTCGCTTCAGTCGTGCAGGCCCGTACCGGGCCCGGAAAGGGGTTGGCCGACGATGGGCCAGGGAGCTTGGCGGCCCCCCCGCCCCGTATCGTGTACTGTGTTGCAACGCGATCGTGACGCTTTCTAGCGGGCCACCCGCCTCTCGGTCAGGCCGTGCGCGCCAGCGCCTTGCGCACCCGGCCGACCAGCGCCCAGAGGCGCGGATCGCGCTTGATCCGCCGCTTGAGGCGGGCGCCGGCCTCGGCGGCCGCGCCGTAGGCCCGGCCGCGCAGGCTCACCGGCAGCACCGCGTCGACGAGGCCGATCGTCTCGTCGCAGACGCTCGCCTTGTAGCGCGCCTCGCCGACGCCGAGGTCGAGGGCGGTCCGCCCGCGGGCGCACTGGTCGCGGATCAGGGCCTGGAGCAGCAGGTCGCCGGGGCTGAACCGGGCGAGCGCCGGGTCGGGATCGAACGAGGTCAGCATGCCGCTGAACCGCAGCGCATCGACGGCGCCGACAAAGGTCGCGAGGATGCGCCCGTCCTGCGTGCGCAGGGCGTGCAGCTCCAGGGCCCCGGACCGGTGCGCCGCCGTGAGGAAGTCGCGGGCCGCCGGATCGGCGAAGGGATCGGCGATGCCGGCCTGCGCGAAGCGCAGCGCCTTCTGGGCGAGATAGGCCGACAGGATCGCGGCGCCCTCCTCGTCGTCCGCCGCGACTCGATGCGCCACCGGGCCGAGCGCTCCGGTGAGCCACTTCTCCTTCTGGCGCAGCTTGCGCCGCGCGTCGCCGCTCATCACCCGCTTGAGCACCGCCTCGGGATCGGCCTCCAGCGCCAGGCCGTAGGCGTCGCTCGGCGAGGCGGTGCCCTGGGCGAGCGGGTTCGGCAGGCCGTTCCACAGGCGCGGCTGGTCCGGCAGGTGGATCACGTCGATCCCTGCCTGGGCGCCGGCGCGGAGCAGGGCCCGGGCGTAGGCCTCGGGCGGCAGGGCCATCGCCTCGGGGTGGGCGAAGAGCGGCATGTGGTAGTTGGCGTGCCGGCCGCCGATCACCCGGCCGACCCGGATGCCGGCCTCGCGGTGCACGAACAGCGGCAGCAGCGCCAGCGGCCGCCCCGAGGAGTCGCGCAGCAGGACGGGGCAGGGGCGGGCGCCCCGCGGCAGGATGCGGGCGCAGGCCGCCACCCAGTCGAAGCGCTGGTAGGGCGTCATCACGGCGCCGGGCGTCGTCTCGAGGGCGCGCCAGGTCGCCTCGGCGGCCGCGAGGCTCGAGAAGACCTCGGGCACCAGTGCGAGGGCCGGCGCCGGACCGGCCGCCACGCCCTCCGCCGCGAGTTGCATCGTGCCGCCCATCGCCCCGCCCTCGATCGCCTCACCGATGGCCTAGCGGGCAAGCGTGCAGAATCCGCAAACGCCGTAACGAAGCTTTGGCCGATCGCCGGCATTCTCCCCGGCATGCTCACCGCCGCCACCCGCCACCGCCTGTTCCAGGCCGGTTTCGCCACCATCGCGGCGACCGGGGCCGACCGCTGGCTTGCCCCGGCGACCCGCGGCCGCGGGGTGATCCTGACCTTCCACCACGTCCGCCCGGACGAGGGGGGGGCCTACGCGCCGAACCAGCTGCTCTCGATCACCCCGGCCTTCCTCGACCGGACGCTCACGCTGCTGCGGGAGCGGGGCTTCGCGGTGGTCCCGCTGGCGGAGGTGCCGCGGCGCCTGTCCGAGGGCGGGCCGCCCTTCGCGGTCCTGACCTTCGACGACGGCTACCGCGACAACCGGGAGCACGCCGCCCCGGTCCTGCGCCGGCACGGCGCACCCTGGACCCTCTACGTCACCCACGACTTTGCCACCGGGACCGGCCGGCTGTGGTGGATCGAGCTGGAGCGGGCGATCCGGGGTCTCACCCGGGTGCGGTTGCCGGAGGTCGGGCTCGACCTGACGGCCGCGGACGACGCGCAGAAGGTCGCCGCCTTCGCGCAGGCCTACCGGGCGCTCCGGGCCGGGCCCGAGGAGGGGTTGCGCGCCGCGACCCTGCGGCTCTGCGGCGAGGCCGGCATCGATGCGGGCGCCATCGCCCGGGAGCTGTGCCTGTCGGGGGGCGAGCTGCGGGATCTCGCCCGGGACGAGCCGGTGACGCTCGCCGCCCATACCCTGACGCATCCGATGCTCGCCAAGCACGACGCGGCGACCGCGCGCCGCGAGATCGTCGAGGGCCGGGCGCGTCTCGCCGACCTTCTCGGCGCGGTGCCGGAGCACTTTTCCTACCCGGTCGGCGATCCGGGCTCGGCGGGCGCGCGGGAATTCGCGCTCGCCCGCGAGGCGGGCTACGTCACCGCCGTGACGACCCGGCCCGGCCACCTGTTTCCCGGGCACGCCGCCCATCTGCATGCGCTGCCGCGGGTCTCGGTCAACGGCCTCTTTCAGACCGATGCGGCGTTGCGCGCCCTGCTCTCGGGCGTGCCGTTCCTGGCCTGGAACCGCGGCCGGCGGCTCAACGTGGCGTAAGGCACCGGGTCAGCGGTGGCGCCGGCGTCGGTAATGGCGGCTCCCGCCGCCGCTGATGACCGCGAAGGTCGCGCTCTGGCGGCCGCCGCGCAGGCGCCGGGTCCAGCCGCGCCGGCCGCGCGGGGCCGGCTCGGCCGCCGCCTCGGCGAGCGCCGGCGGCAGGGGCAGGCGCGGGATCGCCGCGGAGACCGCGGCGGCGGCCGCCGCCACGTTCTTCGCCGCCGGGCCGAACAGCGACAGGCACTGGTTGTAGGCGAGGTCGCCCTTGATGCGCTCGCACTCGCCGACGGAGCGCGGGACGCCCTGCGCCTGCGCGGCGCCGGAACCGAGGCAGAGGGGGCCGAGAAGGAGGAACGCGAGCGCGTGGCGCATGGGCCTGGGGCTGCCTTGCGGGTTCGAGCGGGGAGGCACGGGGCGCGGGCGGGCGCGGGCCGTGGGGAATTGCCGCCGTCCCTGGCAGGCATTTTGGGCGAAAAGCCGGCCTGAACCACCCGGTTCGTGAAGAAGTCCTCAGGCCGGATCGCGGTCGGGGCGCTCCATCCAGCGGATCAGCGGCATCAGCGGGAAGATCCAGGCGATGCCGAGGATCGCGTACAGCACCGACTGCACCACCGCCGGCGTCTCGGCGATGCGGCTGTCGGCGAGCGCCATGGCGAGGGGCGCATAGACGATCACGAAGGCGATCATCGCGATCGCCCCGAGGAGGGAGCGGGTACGGCGGCGCATGGGCGGGCAACCTGTGGCGTCTGGCGGATCGTGGGCCTTCGCCTACGCGAGGGCCCGGCCCGCCGCAATCCGGCCGGCCGACGCAGGCGGGAGGCGTCGGGCGCGGCCGGGGCGCGTCACCCCGCCCGCGAGAGCGGCGCCGCCGCGTCGTTGCCGGTCCGGGCCGCGGCGAGGAGCCCGGCGCTGCGGCTCCGCCAGTCCGCGATCGCCCGCGCCTTGACCGGGCCGAAGCCGCGGATCGCCTGCGGGGCGGCGAGGAGGTCGCGCACGATGTCCGCATCCGCCCGGCCCACGAGGGCGAGCGCCGCGTCGATCTGCGCCTCGTACTCGGCGAGCACCGCCCGCTCCTCGCGCCGCTCGGCGATCAGCCGCAGGGGATCGAGCGGCGTGCCGCGCAGGCCCTTGAGACGGGCGAGCCCGCGCAGGACCGGCAGCAGCCAAGGTCCGAAGGCGATCTTGCGCGGCTCGCTCTCGCCCGGCCGGGGGCGGGCGAGGAACGGCGGGGCGAGGTGGAAGGTCGGCCGCACCGGGCCCTCGAACTCGTCCGCCAGCCGGGCGTGGAAGGCCGGATCGGACTGGAGCCGCGCGACCTCGTACTCGTCCTTGATCGCCATCAGCTTGAACAGCGAGCGGGCGACGGCGTCCGCCGCCGCCTCGCCGGCCCGCGCCCGCACCGTCGCGACCCGGGCGCGGTAGCGCGCCGCGTAGGCCGCGTCCTGGTACTTAGCGAGGTAGGCGGCGCGACGCGCCACCAGGCCGTCGAGGTCCGGTTCCGGCTCCGGCTCCGTCACGCCTTGCGCGGCGACGAAGGCCGGGTCGGCGGCGACGAGCCGGCCCCAGGCGAGGGCGAGGCGGTTGCCCGCCACCGCGACGCCGTTCAGCGTCACCGCCCGGTCGAGGGCGGCGAGCGAGACCGGCACCAGCCCGCATTGCCAGGCAAAGCCCAGGAGCAGCACGTTGGCCGCTTGCGCGTCGCCGACGAGCCGCTCGGCCAGCGCCTGCGCGTCGAGGCTCCTCAGCGCTCCCGGGCCGACCCGGCGGGCGAGCAGCGCTTCGAGCATCCGCGTGTCGATGCGGGCATCGGGGTCCCGCAGGGTCGCGCCGGTCGGGATCTCGTGGGTGTTGGCGACGATGCGGGTGCGGGCGGGGTCGATCACCGCCGCGGCGTCGGCGCTCGCCGCCACCACGAGGTCGCAGGCCAGCACCGCATCGGCGCGGCCGCGGTCGATCCGCACCTGATGCAGCCCGGCCGGATCCGCGGCGAGGCGCACGAAGGACAGCACCTGCCCGCCCTTCTGGGCAAAGCCCATGAAGTCGAGCACGCTGGCGCCGCGCCCCTCGAGATGGGCCGCCATGGCGACGAGGGCGCCGACCGTGACGACACCGGTGCCGCCGACGCCGGCGACCAGGATCTCGTAGGGTTCGGGGCCGAGGGCCACGTCGGGCTCGGGCAAGGCGGCGGCCCGGGCCGCGACGGCCTCGGGGGTGATCGCCACGCCCGCGCGGCGGCGGGGCTTTGCGCCCTCCAGCGTCACGAAGGACGGGCAGAAGCCCTTGAGGCAGGACAGGTCGCTGTTGCAGCCGGTCTGGTCGATCGCGCGCTTGACGCCGAACTCGGTCTCGAGCGGCACGACCGAGAGGCAGTTCGACTTCTTCTGGCAGTCGCCGCAGCCCTCGCAGACGAGGGGGTTGATGACGGCACGCCGCGCCGGCTGGGGCGCGAGGCCGCGCTTGCGCCGCCGCCGCGCTTCCGTGGCGCAGGTCTGGTCGTAGACGAGCACGGTCACGCCCGGGGTCTCGCGCAACTCGCGCTGCACCGCGTCAAGGTTGTCGCGGTGATGGAGCGTGACCCCGGGTCCGAGAGGATCGCGGGCGGCGGCCTGCGCCACCCGGTCGGGATCGTCCGACACCACCACGACGCGGGCCGCGCCCTCGGCGCTCACCAGGCGGGTGATCTGCGGCACGCTCAGCACCCCGTCGACCGGCTGGCCGCCGGTCATCGCCACCGCGTCGTTGTAGAGGATCTTGTAGGTGATGTTGACGCCGCTCGCGATCGCCTGCCGGATCGCGACGTGGCCGGAATGGAAATAGGTCCCGTCGCCGAGATTCTGGAACACGTGCGCCTGGCGGGTGAACGGCGCCTGTCCGGTCCAGTCGACCCCCTCGGCCCCCATCGGCACGATGCCGGTGGTGTCGCGCTCCATCCAGTTCGCCATGAAGTGGCAGCCGATGCCGGCGCGGGCCTGCGAGCCCTCCGGTACCCGGGTCGAGGTGTTGTGCGGGCAGCCGGAGCAGAAATACGGGGTGCGCACCGGGAGTTTTTCGGTCGCCGACGGGACGGGCGTCGCCTGCGGGACCCGCGCCGCTACCCCGAGGGCGTCGAGGCGCGCCGCCAGGATCGCGGTCAGGCGCGAGGGCCGCAATTCCTCGACCTCCGGCACCAGGGGCGAACCGGCGCCGTCGTGCTTGCCGAGGATGCGCGGCCGGCGCTCGGGGGCGAGGTCGTAGAGCCCGTCGCGCAGCTGGCGCTCGACCAGAGGCGCCTTCTCCTCGACCACCAGCACGGTCTCGACCCCGGCGGCGATGCCCGCGATGCCCGTGACGTCGAGGGGATGGACGAGGCCGACCTTCAGGACCGCGATGCCGTGGGCGGCGAGCGAATCCGGGCCGTGGCCGAGGAGCCGAAAGGCCTCCATCGCGTCGCCATGGGCCTTGCCGACGGTGACGACGAGGAGGCGGGGACGCTCCGGCGCCACCACCAGCCGGTCGAGGGGGTTGGCGCGGGCGAAGGTCCGGATCGCGTCGAGCTTCCTCAGCGCCCGCGCCTCGATGGCGAGGCTCGGCAGGTCGGGCCAGCGGATGTGCAGGCCGCCGGGCGGCGGGACGAAGGCGGGGGTGGTGAAGGTCGGCAGCGGCGCGAGGTCGATCGAGGCGGCGCCCTCCACCACCTCGGAGATCGCCTTGAATCCGACCCAGGCGCCGGAGAAGCGCGAGGCGGCAAAGCCCCACAGGCCGAAGGCCTCGTACTCGGCGAGGCTTGCCGGATGGATCACCGGCATGTGCCAGGCGGCGAGCGCGAGGTCGCTCTGGTGCGACATCGAGGACGAGACGCAGCCGTGGTCGTCGCCGGCGACGACCAGCACCCCGCCCTTCGCCGAGCTGCCATAGGCGTTGCCGTGCTTGAGCGCGTCGCCGGACCGGTCGACCCCCGGGCCCTTGCCGTACCAGAGGCCGAACACCCCCTCGACGGTGGCGGCCGGATCGAGGGCGACGCGCTGGCTGCCGAGCAGGGCGGCCGCCGCCAGGTCCTCGTTGATGCCGGGCTGGAAGCGGATGCCGGCCGCCGCCAGGCGTTCCTTGGCCTTCCACAATTCCTGGTCGACGGCGCCGAGCGGCGAGCCGCGATAGCCGGAGACGAGGCCGGCGGTGGCGAGCCCGTCGCGCCGGTCGATCGCGGCCTGCGCCAGCAGGAGCCGTACCAGGGCCTGCGTGCCGGTCATGTAGGCCCGGCCGACGCTCCGGTCGAAGCGGTCGTCGAGGCGGTAGGCACGGTCGAGCTCGGGCATCGGCGGGATCTCCTCGGGCACTAGCCTATGCCGCAACTTAGGGGAGAACCTGCCTGTCTGCTTCCGTTCAAGCGCTGACAGAGGTACGAAAGGACGTGAAATCGCCGTTACGGGACATGCTCATGCCTGAACGCGGAGTACCGCCGGACCGCTTCGAGCGCGCGATCCTCGACGCCCTGCAGGACGATGCCCGCCTGTCGGTGCAGGACCTGTCGCAACGGATCGGGCTTTCGACCTCGCCGACCTGGCGCCGCCTCAAGGCGCTGGAGGAGCGCGGCATCATCCGCGGCTACGTCGCCCTGGTCGATGCGGCGGCCCTCGGCCACGGCCAGTGCGTCTTCGCCCACGTGACGCTCGCCAAGCACGACCGGGAGGGGGTGGCGGAGTTCGAGCGGGTGGTCGGCGCCCGCGACGAGGTGCTCGAATGCTTCTCGACCACCGGCCAGGCCGATTACCTGCTGCGGGTCGTGGTGCGTGACGCGCAGCACTACGAGCGCTTCCTGCAGGAGGCGGTCTTCTCCTGCCCGGCGGTGCAGCAGATCCACTCGAACTTCGCCCTGCGCGAGGTGAAGTTCCGCGTAAAGGTACCGACGGGAGCGTGAGCACAAAAAAAAGAGCCCAGCCGTGAGGCCGGGCTCCGCTCCGTCCGGGGACGGAGAGTTCAGACTAGAAGCCGTTGAACTTGTAGTTCAGGCCGGCGCGGACGACCGCGAACTCGGTCTCGCGACGGTACAGGTTGGCCGGGCCGACCGACGCGACGCTCGGCGAGAACACCGAGTACTGCGTGCCGTTGGCGGTCTGGGCGAACACGCCGTTGTTGCGGTTGCCCTGGTCCAGGTTCACGTACAGGCCTTCGACCTTCAGCGTCACGGCCGACGAGCGGAAGAAGTTGAAGAACGAGTCGGTGGGCAGAGCGTACTCGACGCCGCCGCCGACGACCCAGCCGGTCTGGAAGT